>JAAXHZ010000236.1:318-3431 GCA_012270625.1 Dehalococcoidia bacterium
CCGTGACCGCACTTCACGTCGTCGGCCCAGATGAACAGCGCAGGCTTGGAGTCCACCTCCGCGTTCGGAGACAGCAGCAGGTTCTTGTCGGACTGTAGAGCGTCAGTCTTGATTGCGCCCTCACGAACGAAGACCGTGCCGCCAAAGACCGCTCTGGACCGGCCCGACAGTATCCCCTTGTAGTAGAGATTGCTGATCGAGTTGGGCTTGGTATGGTCTATGTTGATGAAGTTATCGACGTGCTGACTGCCGGATGTGATGTATAGTCCGCTGAGGTCGGTGGAGCAGCCGTCCCCGATGTGCACGTACAGGTCGTGTCTGCCCAACCCGACACCCTTGTAGAATGCGCGTGACGCGAAACTGCTTCCGTCTTTCTGGCGCACCCTCACTACTCCCACGTGGTACGCGGAGTCGCTCTCGTCCATGAGTCGATAGTGATCTACCTGCGCCCCCTCTGCGACGACGAACTCCGCCACCCCGTTATTGAGGTAGGTGTTGTCGCCAAGGCTCACATAGCTCTCGATAATGGTCGATTCGGACTCGGCTCCGGCCACCACCAGCACCCTGGGATGGGCAACGATGTTCTCTTCGCTGGTCGAAACGAAGGCGATGTGTACGGGACGATCCGCGCGCGCGCCTGCCGGCAGATGTATGAGCGCGCCGTCACTGATGAATGCGGTATTGAGCGCAGCAAAGCCGTCGTCTTCGACAGAAGCCAGCGTGCCGACGTTACCCCGGACGACCTCGCCGTCTTCGTCAAGCGCTTGAGCCAAACTGGATACTCTCACTCCATCCGGTTCGTGAACATTGGACAGGTCGCTGTTGAACCGTCCGTTTACGAACACCAGTGTGTTCCAGTCGTCCACCCAAGGTACAGCGCTGCGCACGTTCTCCATGCATGTCGCGCTCTCTGGAGTCGGAAGTGATAGTTCTGCCCTTGCTACTGGAGCGACGTTGGTGTACTTCCACGCCTCGTTGCCTTTGCGCGCCGTGGGAAACCCGAGCCGCGCGAAATTGTCGAAGCCCTTCTGTCTGAGCGCTCCCAACCAGGCTGGGCCTGACGGCGACAGACCGGCGTACTGTTCCGCGTAGCGGTCGTATGTCGTGAGTGTCTGGGTCATCTTATATACCAACCGCCGCCTCTTCGATGATCCAGTCGTAGCCCCTCTCCTCCAGCGCCAGCGCCAGCTCTTTACCACCGGAGCGGACTATGCGGCCACCGACCAGCACGTGCACGTAGTCCGGCTCGATGTAGTTGAGGATGCGCTGGTAGTGCGTGACCAGCACTATAGCCTTCTCAGGACTCTTGAACGAGTTTACGCCGTCCGCCACGATGCGAAGCGCGTCGATGTCCAGTCCCGAGTCGGTCTCGTCCAGCAGCGCAAGTCTGGGATCCAGCAGCGCAAGCTGAAGTATCTCGTTTCGCTTCTTCTCACCGCCGGAGTAGCCTTCGTTCACTGAACGTCGCACGAGATCGTCATCTATATTGACCAGCTCACGCTTCGAGTTCAGCAGCCTGTCGAACTGCCTGACCGAAAGCTCAGTCTCCCCTTTGTGCTTACGCAGCGCGTCAACAGCCGCCTTGAGGAACTGCCATGTCCGCACTCCGGGAAGCTCCACAGGGTACTGCATGGCCAGGAATATGCCCTCGCGGGCGCGGTCTTCCGGGAAGCGATCAACGATGCTCTGTCCGTCGAACAGGATGTCGCCGGACGTCACCGTGTATTCCGGCCGGCCTGCCACGACGTTCGCGAGCGTGCTCTTTCCCGAACCGTTCGGCCCCATGATCGCGTGGACCTCCCCCTCGTTGACCGTGAGACGGATCCCCTTCAGTATCTCGGTATCGTCAATTGAAACGTGTAGGTCGCGTACTTCCAGCATTGCCCTCGTGTTTCCCACCTTTGATTTGAATTCAGCTTGAAAAATAGCTCAGTGGCGTGTCCGCTCTCAAGTACAGCGGATGCCTGGGTTGGTTCCTCATCGTCATGCCAAGATAGCCCAGTTTGCTCGGCGAGGCCTGTCTCTCAAGCATACTCAGGACCTGCGGTCCTCTGTCGAGATGCTCGCCGTGATTTCCCCACGCGCACACTACCGCGTCCGATCTGTTTGCGCTGCGGAGGATGTGCTCATCGTTGTCTGCGCCTATCGGCTCCGGATCTTGCTTGAGGACTCCAGGGTACGTAGCCCGCAGCGCAAACAGGTTGCACACCCACAGCGTGCCGTAACCCCACGACCGGGCGAAACCCTTTGCTCTCGTCACCGTCGGATCGGACTTCACCTCATCCGCTGTGCTAGGGTTCAGCATAACGAACGTGCAGACGCCTTCTGAGTCAGACAGCTTGGCCTCAAGCCAGTAACGGTAGCGCCGGTCAGGAGAGAATACCGTTTTGTGCATCTGGTCCACGTGACTGTAGTAACCGTTCACTATCGCCGCCGACTGCGGCCCGCCCGCGAGGGCCTGGGATCCACAGGAGGGAGTGTTCGGTTCTCTAGCATGGAAATCAACTCAGCAGCATTATCAATGCCACGTGCAACGAGCCCATCCGGGAGTCGATCCTCGTAGAAATTCGTGTGCATTCCCTCCATCGATACATAGAGCTCTTCTGCCCTGGCCGGATTGTCTGTCTCCTGGGCGAGATCCAAGGCGATGTGCGCAAGATCCGAGTGAGATGAATTGCGCCACCCTCTGAACTTGGCGACGGACTTCAGGTAGTGCGCGACCGCGCCCCACGCCTTCTCGGAAGCCTGCGGCATGTCGCCCGCCTCGAACTCCTCCTCGGCATGTCTGAGGAAGCGCTCCGTGGTCTCGATGTGATTTTCTATCTCGGCTTGAGTCACGTGCTACCAGAGTCTCACGGTCGCCTGCGTTGTCTGCTCATCTGGGACGGTCTCGGGGTGATCGGAGTTCCAGTCCGGTTCTCCAGCCGGTCTATCAACTCGCGGACGTTATCAATGCCTCTACTGACCTGTCCGTAAGAGAACGTGTCTTCATAGAAGTTCTGATGCATCTGACCTGCATACGCGTATAAGTCCCTGATTCTATTCAAATCGTCGGTTTCATGCCCCAAGTCATCGACGATATCGGAAAGATCCGCGTGGGTCCTGTTCTGCCA
>JAAXHZ010000237.1 GCA_012270625.1 Dehalococcoidia bacterium
CGCACTCAGAAAGACCATTACGGTGGTCTTCTATATCTTCAAGTGTCTGATGCTCTACCCCGTCTTTGTATTCTTCTGGTTCTGCGTGATGGCGGGACTGCTCTACCTTCTGGGCAGGAATCAGACGATGGAAACCGTCATGCTTATCGCAATGGGGGTCGTGGGCGCGATTCGGATATGTTCGTACTACAAAGAAGCGCTCGCGACCGACATCGCCAAGATACTTCCGTTCGCACTGCTGGGTATCATGCTGATCGACAGCTCGGTTGTGCGGGCCGTGAATTCGGCTGAGGGTGTGAGAGAGGCCGCGCTCCAGTGGGAGACCGTGATCTACTACCTGGTTGCCGTCGTTGTGATCGAGTTCATACTGAGAATGACGACCGGCATCTTCGGTTTCTTCAGGGCCAGGCGCAAGGCCCGCAAACTGCGGAGGCAAGAGGCGGCGGCCCAATCTCAGCCTGCTCACCATCCTCCGGTTCCGGAGCCGCAATCATCGTCTGCATCGGGGCCGTCACCGGCTTATCCATTGAACCGCACCCCAGTTGAGGAGCAGTCTCCCCGGGACGTACGGACGGAGACCCCTGCAAGTCCAAGGGTGGGACAGCCTGCAATGGGAGTCAATCTTCAGAGACGAGAGATGCCGGAAATAACGGAATGGATGCGCAGAAGGGCAACGCTCGCTCCCCCTCCTCCGTATGCTGATGGGACGCCCCGCAAGACCTGAGCCGACGCTTCTAACTCGACGGCATCCGCTTCTAGACGGGGATAGCTCGCAGGCTTCTCTATCCAGGCTCTGTGAAGTTAGACGCAGCTCACTGAGCTGACGCGCCTCCGTCTATCACCAGGGGCTGTCCGGTCATGAACGACGACTCGTCTGACGCAAGGAACAGCGCACCGTAGGCGATCTCCATCGGCTGGCCGTGTCGCTTCATGAAGTTCGAGTTCGCCGCGTCGGCCAAGAACTGCTCACGCTCCTCGCCAGTGAACTGCCTGTGCAGCTCGGTCGCTTGAGTCAGTATCGCGCCAGGGCATACGCAGTTGACCCGGATGTTGTCGGGGGCCAGGTCCAATGCCAGGCATCTGGTGAGCTGCAGCAGCGCGCCCTTCGAGGCGTTGTACGGAACGAAAGCCGGCTGCGCGAGAAAGCTCGATACTGACGCGATGTTCACGATCGATCCGCCGCCCGCGCGCCGCATGTGAGGCAGCGCGTGTCTGACCGTGTATGAAGGGCCGAGCACGTTGACGCCAAGCACCCGCTGCCAGTCGGCGTCGGTCACCTGCTCGACGGTGCCAAATACGAAAGCCGCCGCGTCGTTGACAAGAACGTTCACTTCGCCGTAGGCCGCGACCGAGGCTTCTACCAGGCTCTCGACCTCGGACTCTTTGGATACGTCGGTGGCGATGAATGTAGCTGTGCCACCAGAGGCTCGGACCAAATCTACGGTCTCCTGGCCGCCGTCCGTATCGATGTCGGCGACTACGACACTTGCTCCTTCGGATGCGAAGAGCTCGCAGATCGCCCTGCCAATCCCTGCCGCGCCGCCGGTCACGATTGCGACCTTGCCGTCGAGTCTCATGCCGCACTCCTTTTTAGGCGCGAACTTAGCTTAGTCGGTGTGGAAGACCTCTTGCAGCTCTACCATCATCTGGTCGGGCAAGGCGCCCTCCGGGATCTCGAAGTACGGCGCCATGAACTCCTGCCACCGAGTGTTGACCTCTTCTGTGGACATGCCAGCAAGCGAGGCCGCGAAGTCTTCCTCGGCCTCGAAGTAGCCGAACAGCATCCCGTCGGGACGGGCGAACAGCGAGTAGTTGCGCCATCCGTTCCGTCTGAGAGCGTCCAGCATCTCTGGCCACACCGCCTGGTGATGCTCCGTGTACTCCTGCAGCAGCTCCTGCTTGACTTTCAGCAGAAATCCAACGCGCTTGATGGTTCTCTCCCCTTGGATGCGGCGGGTGATTACGCGAGGCTGGAATCGGCAGACGGGTATGGAACAGGGTAACTACGGGAAGACCACCCCATCGACCGATTTACATGTCCAGCTTTAAGCTGGTGGAGCGGGAGACGGGATTCGAACCCGCGACAGCCTGCTTGGAAGGCAGGAACTCTACCACTGAGCTACTCCCGCTCGCTCTCTATTAGCATACGGACGCGGAGCGCGGGAGGTCAACTTTTGGCCGATTACTACCTGTCCAGACCAAATAGGCCGAACAGCTCTTCGCGACTCAATTGCGTCGAGAGGTCCAGCGACACATCGTCGATGAGTTGATCGAACAGGTCCTGTTTGCGCTCCAGAATCTGGTCGATGCGTTCCTCGATGGTTCCAGTGCAGGAGTACTTGATGACGTTGACCTTGACGGTCTGACCGATTCTGTGGCTCCGATCTTCAGCCTGTCGCTCTATGGCTGGGTTCCACCAGCGGTCCAGGTGGAACACGTAGGACGCTTCCTGCAGATTCAGGCCCAATCCTCCGGCGCGCAGTGACAGTATCAAGACCTTGTGCTCATCGCGTGTCTTGAACCGGTCTATGACAGCAGTGCGCTGATGATGAGGCATGTCACCAGTCAGGGTGAGAGGGTTGAATTCCCGCAGGTATCTGGCCGCGGCGGCCACGCCGGATGTGTCGCTTGTGTATTGGGAGAAGACCAGCGCCTTGTGACCCTGCGAGGACAGCTGCTGGATCCGGTCACTTATGTCGTTCAGCTTGCTGGACTCGCCGGTCTTTGGGTCTGCGTTGCAGATCTGCTTCAGTCGCACGATCAGCTCGAGCACGTGCACGATACTCACTTCAGCGCCCAGGGACTTCAGGTAGATGATGCCGTCCTGTTCGGCCTTGTCATAGCTGGCGCGCTGTCTGGGATTCAGATCGATTGTCAGTTTGGTTACCTGCTTGGGCGGCAGATCATCTAGTACGTCGCCCTTCTTGCGCCGAAGCTGCAGCTCACGGTGTCGCTTCAGCAATTCTGGGCCCGGGTGGTAGCGTTTGGGTGGAGATTTCGCGTCATGATCGACGAACTCCATTATCGAAGCCAACTCCTCTTCATGGTTCTCAATGGGCGTACCCGTCAGCGCCCATGAGCGGGCCCTTCGCAACCCTTTCAGTGCATTGCTGGTGTCGTTGCGGTTCTTGATCCGCTGGGCCTCGTCTGCAACAACGATGTCCCAAGTTCTCATCACAGGCGATTGCGAGTTATGGCCGAAGTCCGAGCGCAGCGTGTCGTAGCTGACCAAAGTCACATCGCGCTTCGCCGACCATTGCCAGGAGCGATCGGCTGCCGATCCTCGAATGATGATAGCTGAAAGCTCTGGCGCCCACTTGGTGATCTCACGCCGCCACTGGTCCAGTACACTGGCCGGAGCCACCACGAGGCACGATTCGATCTCCCGTCTGGTCCGTAGAATCCGTATGGCCGCAACAGCCTGAATGGTCTTTCCCAGTCCCATGTCGTCGGCCAACAGAAGCTGTTCCATGTCGAGCAGCGCATGAACACCGTCTTCCTGAAAAGGCATCAGCTCACCGGGCCACTTCAGCTGGATATCCTCCAGGGACGGTGAGCGCCGCTGAGGAGCGGCTAGAATTGTCCACAATCGCTCTGCCAATCTCGAGTCGGACTGCTCTTTTGGATTCGGTAATGGCTTCGAGTCCCGAATGACTTGCTGAGTTCTCAGCGGTGGAATGTCCGTAAGCCGCGTGCGCTTCACTGGAAGGGACAGACTGATCACCGTGGTCAGCCCTGGAACATTGGCCAAGCTCCGCACATGCTGATACTCGAACGCTTCGGCCATGCACTTGGCGACCCGATCGAAGGGTTCGAATGGATCATCGTGTTCCATCAGGTCGTCGAGAACTCGG
>JAAXHZ010000238.1 GCA_012270625.1 Dehalococcoidia bacterium
AGCAAGTGCGAGTAAATGCCGGGTCTTACCTAAAGGCGTAGTATAATGTCAAATATAAACCTGCCGATCTACGGAGGAGACCTGTTATGAGCCAACGTCCCCTGGTCGCCATCACGATGGGCGATCCGGCCGGAATAGGGGCCGAGGTAACTGCCAAAGCGCTTCAGGATCCGTGGGTCTATGAGAAGTGCAGGCCCTTCGTTGTAGGGAATGCCGCATCCATGAACTCCGCATTGGAGCTGATTGGCGGTAGCGGTCGGGCGCGCATGGTTCACGACATCTCGGATATCTTAGGTGAGCACGGAGAAGTAGATGTCCTGGACATGGAGAACCTGGATTTCGACCAGGTTGACTACGGAGTCGTCTCACCGATCGCCGGCAAGGCGTCGGTCGAGTGGATCCTGCGCGCTGGAGAGCTCGCTGCTGCTGGCGAGGTTGCGGCTATCGCCACGGCGCCGATAAACAAAGAGGCATGCAGTTTGGCGGGCTACAAAGACATCGGCCACATGGAGATTTTCCAGAGCCAGACGCAGGCGTCAAACGTCGCCACCATGCTGATGGCCGACGCACTTCGCGTCGTTCATCTCACTACGCATCGCTCGCTGCGGGTGGCGTGTGACTACGTAACTGTCGATAATGTACTGGGCAAGATCGAGCTGACCGATGAATGTTTCCGGGCGTGGGGGTTCGACAGCCCGCGAATTGGTGTTGCTGCGCTCAATCCACACGCATCGGACGGAGGGCTTATCGGAACTGAAGAGGCGGAGCAGATTGAGCCTGCCGTCCGGCGCGCTCGCGAACAGGGCATCGACGCGACAGGCCCGGTACCGGCTGATACGGTGTTCAACCAGGCCATAGACGGCAGGTACGATGCCGTCATCGCAATGTATCATGATCAGGGGCACATCCCGATTAAAGTCCACAACTGGGCCAAGAGCGTAAGTGTCAATCTGGGGTTGCCTTTCGTTCGGACCTCTGTCGATCACGGTACCGCTTTCGATATAGCGGGCGAGGGAATAGCCGATGAGGAAAGCATGCTGGAATCCATCCGCGTTGCGGTCTCACTCGCGAGCGATTCAATCCTGCCATGAACCGTTCTCTTCGACGCTGAAACACCCCAACCTATATCGTCCAAGGACATCAGCATGAAAATTTCATTTGTTGGCGGCGGAGTGATGGCGGAGGCCATCATTAGTGGAATTGTCAGGACAGAGGTTGCGCCGAGCTCCGACATTTGTGTCGGTGAACCGAGCGACACCCGTCGCAGGCACCTCGAAGAGACTTACTCCATACGAACGACCGAAGACAATCTCAATGCCATCGAGGGTGCGAGACTCACCGTGCTCGCCGTCAAGCCGCAGACGCTGCCGTATGTGTATCCCGAGCTCAACGGCAGTCTCTCAGCAGAGAATACCGTGGTGTCCATAGTTGCCGGTGCGACCTTGAGCAGTCTTACTTCAGGTCTCGGGCACGCTCCAATCATAAGAGTGATGCCGAACACTCCAGGGCAGATCGGCGCAGGAATGACCATGTGGATGGCGTCCGACGCCGTACCACGGGAGACCGTGGAGATGACGAGGGCGATCGTTCAGACGCTGGGTAAAGAGATATACACCGACGACGAGAAGATGATCGACATGGCGACCGCGCTCAGCGCGAGCGGGCCGGCGTATGTCTTTCTGTTCATAGAGTCGCTGATCGACGCTGGAGTATATCTTGGCCTTTCGCGCGACGTCTCCTGGCAGCTTGCCATTCAGACCGTGCTGGGCAGCACACAGCTCATACACGATTCCGGTATCCACCCCGCCGAGCTCAAGGACATGGTCACGTCTCCTGGTGGAACAACCATCGAGGCGCTGCGGTCATTCGAGGAAGGGCGTTTCAGAGCGCTGGTGCTCAACGCCGTCAACGCGGCTTATGAGAAGTCCAAGGCGCTTGGCGGATAGTACGTGAACGGATTTCTGGCCCAGTTCGTAGAAATTCTCGCGTGGGCGCTTTACTGTGCCATTCTGGCGAGGGTGATAGTCTCCTGGCTCCCGATCGGTCACGATAGTCCGTTCGCGCCAGTAGTGCGCGTCATCTACGAGATCTCGGAGCCTATTCTGTCTCCAATCCGGCGTTTGATTCCTGGTCTTGGGATGTTCGACCTATCGCCCATGATAGCGCTCATCCTGATTATGGTAATCAGGACAATCGTGCTCGCGGCGCTGTAGTCCGATACAGGGTCGTATCGACAGAGCCACTTGTGAGTCGATGACTCAAGTTCCAAGTTCGGGGCGAAGCCTGCCGCCCTATGCGTGCGCTAGTGCGCCGCCGTCGATGAAGAATGTCTGCCCCGTGACAAAGTCGCAGGCGTCAGACGATAGATAGACGAGCAGGCTGGCCAGGTCGTTGGGATGGCCCCTCCGCCGTGAGGGCAGGTATCGGACCAGCAGCTCGCGTTGGTCTTCCCCGGACGGCTCGTTCGTGGACATCCACCCTGCGCCTATGCCGTTGACTCGGATGCCCTCCCGACCCCATTCCAGCGCGAGGGATGCCGTGATCTGATGGATAGCGCCCTGTGCGGCGCTTGCCGCCACGGAGTTCCAAAGTCCGCGCTGGGACAGCGCTGACCCCACATTGACGATGCGACCGCTGCCCTGCCTGAGCATACGTCTCCCGGCCGCCTGGCACGTAAGGTAGATCGACTTCACGTTGAAATCCATTAGCTTGGACCACTCGTTCTCCGTGACGTGCTCGAACCGCTTGCCGAACTCCGCGCTCGCGTTGTTGACCAGAATGTCCACGCCGCCGAGCTCATCCTCTGCCCTAAAGACCATCGCCTCGACGCTCACTCTGTCAGTGAGGTCAGTGGCGATCGCTATGGCCGTGCCGCCCTGTGCGTTAACGGCCTCAACAGCGTCTAACATGTCCGAGCCTTCAGACCCCGCTACGGCCACGTGAGCCCCGGCCTCGGCCAGGGCGCACGCGAAATATGGCGTCCACCCTCTGCGGTCCGCCGTGACTATTGCTTTCTTGCCGGTCAGGTCCCACTCTGTCGGGATACTCATTGTCGCCTCGAATTGTGTGTGTCGTTAAAGAGTCAGATTACCAGTGGTATCTCGGGAGCGTGTCCTGTCGGAGCTGCCCCGCCAGCGAGACCGCCTCCGTCTATGATGAAAGCCTCTCCATTCATGTAGTCGGAAGCGCCAGATGCGAGGAAGACGGCGACCGCGCCCATCTCGTGAGGATGTCCTACCCTGCCAGTGGGGATGAACTCTCCTCTTGGCAAAGTCAGCCTGGACTCGTCTGTGCCTTCAGTTGGAATGAATCCCGGCACGATGCACGTGCTGGTGATGCCGTACCGTCCCAGGCTGGTAGCGAGTACACGGGTAAGCTGTACTATCCCGCCTTTGCCCACGCAGTACATGTAGTTGTCGCGCCCACCGCGAAAGCCGAAACCTGACGACACGTTGATGATCTTCCCCTGTCCACGCTCCACCATGTGCTTGGCGATAGCTCGCGCGCAGTAGAAGGCGCTCGACATGTTCACCTCTATGCCGATATGCCAATCGTCGTCGCTGATCTCCCAGATCGGTATCGCGCCCTGGCCGCGCACGATCCCGGCGTTATTGAGCAGCACGTCCACTTTGCCCAGCTCAGAGATGGCCGACTTCATCAGGCTGTCAACCTGCGCCGTGTCGGTTACGTCGGTTGAGATTGCAACAGCCCTGCGACCGAGGGACCTCGCCTCTTCCGCAACCTCTTCTATAGGGCCGGTCCTGCGGGCGGCGATGACTAGGTCGGCGCCCGCGCGCGCCATCGCCAGTGTCATCTCACGGCCCAGTCCGGTGCCGCCACCGGTGATCACAACGCCCTTGCCTTCCAGGCTGAGCTTTTCTTCGAGCATCGTCTGTTCTCCGAGTTTCACTTTTCGATTGCTGCGCCGCATTATACTTGCGACGTCACCTCTCCCGCCACAGCGCTAACCCTGGTTCCGTCACTCTGAAGCACTACCAGGTTGCCGCTGTCATCGACTGATTCGGCCAGACCCTCGATGACTCGATCCCTCCACCTGAGCCGGACATGCTTGCCCAGGGTCTCAAGAGTCCTGGCCCAGGCAGCGGTCAGGGACTCTCCATGAACGACCAAGCCGTAAAAATCGTCCAGATTGCGCAACGCTGACAAGAGTACCTCATCCCTGTCGAACTCGCGTCCGGTCGCGGTGCGTAAGCTGGTTGCTGTCTCAGCGATCTCAGGGTACTTCGCTACGTCCAGATTGACGTTGATTCCGATTCCCACAAGCGCGTGGTCCAGTCTGGTCCCCTGGAACTCAGTCTCGATCAGTATGCCGCTCAGCTTACGTCCCCCTATGCGGACGTCGTTCGGCCACTTGACCGTAGTGGGCAGACCGCTTGCATCTGAGGCCGTCCGGTGCACGGCAAGCGCCGCGGCCATGTTCATGTAGGGTAGCTGGGAGGGCTCGGGACGCAGCAGCAGTGTCATGTACAGGTTCAGACCTGGAGGTGAGACCCAAGCGCGATCGAAGCGACCCCGACCCCGACCCTGCTGTTCGGCAATCACAACGACGCCTTCCGCGGCGCCAGCTCGAGCCAGCTCTTTGGCGTCGTCCATGGTAGAGTCGGTTTCAAGGCGGTAATCGATCCGATGTCCGATGATCGAATCGGACATCGCCGCCTCGACGCGGGCCGTGTCCAGCAATTCCATGAGAGGCTAGTCGGGTTGCGGTATCAGCTCGACCAGCTTGCTTCCAGATACCCAAGGCTCGACATCGAGTCCCTGACCCTGCCTGAATGCCGACTGTGCCGCAAGGCGAGTGAATACATCTCTGCGCTCAGACTCGTCGGTTATCGGACGAGCCTTTACGGCGATGTCTGCCTTCACCTCGTCCTTGAGATGGAGCGTCACACCGGAGTTTGCCACGAGGTTCGCGTACCAACTCCTGCGTCCGGGAGACGCCGCCAGGAATAGCTGACCGTCCATCAGGTGGCACCAGATCTCGATGCGACGAGCCTCACCGGACCTGCGTCCCACAGTGGTGATGTCCACCACCATGTCTATACTGAGCGCGTCCCTCACTGAGGGTTCCAGTTCCTGCACAATAGACCTCCACGCCGCGCTTTCGCTATCTATAGGGGACTCGATTCTCTCACACACAGTTCTGGCGATACAACACAGCCGCAGGCTCTCGATCGTGCAGGACTTCTACGTTGAACTCGGTGCGGCCCACTGCTAATATCTGACGCAGCAAAACAGACTCGCAGGAGGGCGATGATGATCTACGAGTATCGCGTATATGAGGCCGCGCCAGGGAAGCTCGAAGCTCTCAACGCACGATTCCGAAACCACACTCTGGGAATCTTCGAACGACACGGTATCAAGAATATCGGCTACTGGACATCCGCGGTTGGCGACTACTCCGACAGGCTGATCTACATTATAGCTTTCGAAGACGAGGGCCATCGCGAGCGCGCATGGGCCGCTTTCCGCGCCGATCCAGAGTGGAACAAGGCGCGCTCAGAATCGGAAGTCGATGGCCCGCTTACCTCGAGGGTGTTCAACACACTGCTCAGCCCCACGGACTACTCTCCGCTACAGTAGATTGTCCCAGTACCATGTAGGAGTGGATATCGGCGGCACTTTCACGGACATTGTCGTCCAGGATACGGTCGCCGGTGGACTCTGGACATCCAAAACACCCACAACACCCTCCGATCTGGCGGAGGGATTCATGACCGGTGTGCGTCATGGTCTGACGCGAGCCAGCGCTGAGCCCGGTGAAGTGGTCCGGCTGTTTCACGGGGCAACAATCGCTACCAATGCCGTGATAGAACGTCGTCCGGTGAGTATCGGCCTACTGACCACACGCGGCTTCAAGTACGTGCTGGAGATCGGGCGTCACGACATTCCTCGCGGGAATAACATCTACGCCTGGATCAAGCCCGAACGACCGGCCCCGCCCAATCGCATATTCGAGATCTCGGAGCGGCTGGATAGAAGTGGCGACGTGCTCACCCCGTTGAGCGAAGATGAGTGTCGGGCTGCCGCGCGCGCTCTGCGCGACATGCAGGTCGAAGCCGTTGCGATCTGTTTCCTCTACTCATACGCGAACGGAGCTCATGAGCGCCGCGCCGCCGAGATTCTGAGGGAAGAGCTTGACGGCATACCGATCTCGCTGTCGAGTGAGGTGCTGCCACAGTTCCGGGAGTTCGAGCGCACAGTGGCGACCACGCTCAACGCGTATGTGATGCCGCGAGTCTCTCGTTATCTGGCAGGTCTGGAGTCCGCGGCCAGGCGTGACGGCATCTCAGCGCCCCTGTTTATCATGAAGTCAAATGGAGGCGTGACCAGCGCCGATCTCGCCTCACGGCAGGCGATCCATACGGTGCTCTCCGGTCCAGTCGCAGGCGTCATGGGAGCGACCCGCGTCTCAGGGCAGGCTGGATACTCCAGCTTCATTTCAGTGGACGTCGGCGGCACCAGCGCTGATATCTGCCTGGTGAGGGACGGCCGACCTGATGTCACTGTCGAGCGCAGCGTCGGTGGGCTGCCGCTGCAGCTCCCAATGCTGGACATTGCGACCATAGGAGCGGGTGGTGGGAGCATCGCGCGTGTCTCCGCTACGGGTGGCCTGGCCGTAGGCCCTGAAAGCGCAGGAGCCGACCCCGGCCCAGCTTGCTACGGGCAGGGAGGCGCTGAGCCAACCGTCACGGACGCTCGCCTGGTACTTGGTCATCTGCCTCCGCACCTGCTGGGTGGCGAGATGAGCATCGACTCAGAGCGAGCGCGGGCCGCGATACGAGACAGGGTGGCGCAGCCTCTCGGTCTGACCATCGAGGACGCAGCCGCCGGAATCGTCGAGGTCGCCGACAACAATATGGCGGGCGCCATGCGCACCGTGTCCGTAGGCAGGGGACTCGATCCAAAGGACTTCGCTCTGGTCGCTTTCGGAGGAGCCGGGCCTCTGCACGCCTGCTCTCTGGCATCGCTGCTTCGAATGGACACGATCATTGTCCCGCCGACACCGGGTGTGCTGTCCACCTACGGGCTGCTGTTCAC
>JAAXHZ010000239.1 GCA_012270625.1 Dehalococcoidia bacterium
GATGGAGGCCCGTAAGCGGCTCCCGGTCACTCCGAATGCAGCTCGGCAACCATTCCCGACAGCATCTCTTCTTCCTCGCCTGTGGACGTGGGAATGTCGAAGCTGATCGACGTCGCGTAGTCGGAGTGCGCCCGCTTGAGCTTGTCCACAATCTCGTCATGGGTGCCTATTACCGCAAACGTCTCAAGCATGTCGTCGGTTATCTGGCTGGGCATCTCTCCCCATCGGTTATCGACCGACATTCGATAGAGTCTGGCGGCCGTGTCCTCCCAGCCATGCGTGCTCATCACCGACTCGTAGCTCCTTGTCGAAGCGTAGAACGAAATCTGCCCCTTTACCCCTGCCTTCTTGGCCTCGACCTCTTCTTCCGTAGCGCCGGTGATGACAAAACCTCCGGCGTTGATCTCGAAGTCGTCCAGAGACCTTCCTGACCGCTCAGCTCCAATCTTCAGGTTCGGGATAATGACGTCTCTGGTGTACTTCGGAGTGCAGAATCCGTGAAGCAGCACGCCGTCGCAGACCTCCCCGGCGACTCTGAGCATATATGGATTGACCGCGGAGACGAACACCTTGAGATCAGGATGAGCTATCGGGCCGGGATTGAAGAAGGGAGGCATCAGGTTGAAGTCGAAATGATCTCCGTGAAACTTGACCGGCTCCTGTGTCTGCCACGCATTCCAGATGTGCCGAAGCGCCTGTATGTACTCGCGCATCCTCGGCGCCGGAGCAGACCAGTTCATTCCGAACCGGCGGACGATGTGTCCTCGGACCTGGCTGCCAAGTCCTAGAGTAAACCTGCCGTTGGACATGGCCTGGAGATCCCAGCCTATGTACGCGACGTCCATAGGGCTCCTGGCAAAGGCCAGCGCGATTGACGTGCGAAGACCTATGGTCTCGGTATGCTCGGCGGCAATGGTCAGTGGCAGAAACGGATTGTGGTTGGTCTCCGCCGAGCTGTAAGTATCGAACCCCAGACGCTCCGCGCGCTGGGCCGACGCCGCAATCTGATGAGGGGTTCTTCCGTCCAATCTGGCTCCGACTTTCAATTCGAGTCCTCCATGTTCAGGTCATGCCGACAGGCGGCCACATGATAGCAGAGCGAGCCAGAGGCCGCATCGTGAAGCGCGCAGGGCGTATAATCAGCGATTGCAAAAGGGAGCAAGGCAAGTGGGTGGGATTTGTCCAAGCCTATCGATGGGGACCATTAAGGCAGCAACATGCGAAGAATCGTAAGCCGAATATGGCCGCACAGCCAGACGTGGCGCGCGGCGGTCGTTGCGGCCTTCATACTGTCATTGATTATCTTCCTGTTCACACGTTTGACAGGTGACTGGTCAGTATTGACCAACGTCAAGAATCTGACAGACGTGAAAGATCTAGCCGGTATATTCCAGTCAGCTGTGACTATCATCGCAATCGTTATCGGCGGTGTGTTCGCGTGGTTCAAGCTCCAAGCGTTCAGGGACTTCGAGCCGCATCTGACGGTAACGCATGAGATCGGCCATAGACCTATAGGAACCACATACACTCACATAGATGTAACCGCAGTCCTGCACAACAGTTCGAAAGTCAATTTGGGCTTACGAGAGGCGGTCTTCCGCCTTCAACGTATAGGGCCGACAACCGATGAGGAGATTGAGTCTTTGTATGCCGAAGTGTTCGAATCATCGGAACACGACCATCTTCAGTGGCCTACTCTTGAGGAGGTTGGCCTCACTTGGGAAAGTGGTGAATTGGTCATAGAACCAGGAGAATCACATCGGGAGACTTACGAATTCATCATTTCGTCAGACGTTCAAGTTGTATTGGTTTACACGTTCTTTGAGAATCCCCATGCATCTAATCGTGCCAGATCAGCCGATGGCTGGGGAGCTACCACTATTTGTGATACAGTGCTGATAGACGAATGATCCCTGCTGACTGGAGATGTATGAGATGGCAGTCAAAAGCAAATCTGCGAGGCGTAGCGGGATACTAATCAAGGGAGGCAGGAGACGCGAGGCGCCGAGGAAACCTCAAGGAGTCGCCAAACCTCCGGGGGTCAATTCTCCCAAAAGACCTCCTGACCAATGAGGTGGATAAGCCACGCTATCCACTACTGGATGGGCGCTACGCTTTGGTCATCAATGGGACTGGCCCGCGCCAACGCCACCATCTGTAACAGGCAGACCACCCAGCCTCAAGCCCAGCAAGTAGGACTGGAGCGAGACCCGCCCGTGGCGGGTCTCTGACTTTTCTGAACAAGACCAGTCCAACGATAGGAGGAACACAATGCCAGACGACATAAGCCTATTCGACGCCATCTACTCGCAGCGCGCGATACGCTACTTCAGACCCGACCCTGTTCCTGACGAGTTGATCCACAAGCTGATAGAGGCGGGAACGAAGGCCCCAAGCGGCGGCAACCGCCAGGGCTGGAAGTTCCTGGTGATCACGGACCAGGAGACGAAAACGAAGATCGCTGACTACTATGAGCAGGGCTGGGAGCACGCCTATGGATCGGCGAATCCCAATCCGCCCGACATCCAGTCACATGTGCGGAGATCGGCTGATCACCTGGCGCGGACAATGGCTGATGTTCCAGTGCTTCTGATGGCGTGCATCGAGCACGACGGCGGTCCCTCGACAATGGGCCGGGGAGGCTCGATATTCCCGTCAGTGCAGAACATTCTGCTGGCCGCGCGTGGGTTGGGTCTGGGGAGCTGCTTGACCAGTCTTCACAAGCGGTACGAGGACGAGATCAA
>JAAXHZ010000240.1 GCA_012270625.1 Dehalococcoidia bacterium
GCGTTCCACAGGGGCCAGTGGAGTTCTTCCAACCACTTGTCCGCATTCTTGAGGCGACCCTGAGCCACAAGTTCGCGGGCTATCGCGCCGACGTACCTTCCCAACTTCCTGCGAGGACGCAGATTGTAGGGGACGATGTTGTCGCCTTCCCGCCGATTCGCTGGGATGATCCGTTGGCGCTCATATGGCTGCATACGGTCGTCGAAGGGCCATTCCCAGGGCTTCAGAGGCTCCGGTGGAAGCAGGATATTCTCTGTTGCCAGAATCCGAGAGGCCGTCCGCAGCAGTGAGCGAGTCTCGTCCTCATCCAGCGGCTCCAGTTTCCCCGTCTGCTCAGGCAGATGAATCGACCACATCGCCAGGCCCAGCGGTTCCAGCCCGAAGTCGTCCTGGGAAATCTCGCGCCTGGCCGATATGTCGAAGGCCACCTGCGCCTCCGCATAGACCGCGCTGTGGTTATCTGCCAGTTTCTCGAAGGCGTCGGACACATGGCCGTCAGTGGGGTTGATCTCTCGGTCAATCTGTAGATCGATTACGCTGCTCCGCAACTCCCTGTAGGCAATGGGGCTTGGGTTCGCGGAGTGTCCGTCGCCCTCGCACTCGTCGCAGCCCGTCTCGATGACGTTAATCTCGCGCCCGATCTGGTAGGGCGATTCTTCCCTGAGGATGCCCGAACCGCCGCATTTCCGGCATGTGTGCAGGACCCTGTAGAGCAGCTGCCGGAACACGTCATATCGGTGGTCTCTTCGCAAGTCGCCGGCAAGCTGGGCCGCGTCCTGTCGTGAGTCCGAGAAGACGAGGGCCTTTCGACCGTCTGCGCCGTGGGATCCCCCGGTGTCCGGCTGAACGCGCAGCGTGTCTTCCATCACCACGGAGATGGAACGAGGCCCTCTTGTTCTCAGAGGCTCGACTATCTCTCTGCCGCCGTCCAGCCTGCGATAGTTCTGGCACCGTGGGCACTGAGTCGGAAACGGACTGGCCTCGCCTCCATTCTGTTCGTCTTCCGTGGGATTGACCCCGAATGCGGGGCGAGCATGGGGCTCTTGCGGACTGCACTTGAGAGTCGTTACAACCGAACGATGATGGGCGTTGTATCTGTCATGAGGCTGTTCCACACCGAATATCTGGTAGTCCGAGAGGTCCTTGGGTTCTCCGCTAAAATCGTCGCTCCAGGGCCACAGGCTCCCGACATCGCTGTCAGGAATCCCACCTACGAAGAGCAGCCCACATCTGCGGCAGGAGAACAACTCCAGGACCCTCGCGCCACACCGCTCTGAACACCAGGGCCTGGGGTCAGAGTAGATTCTTCCCACCGGTCGTTCTCCTCTATACGGCTCCGGCACCTCCGGACAGTTCGGGTTCAGGCACGCCCAGAATCCGGGGACTCCCCTGAAGAATGCGTGTATCCGCATTGAGAGAATTGGCGGCGTGTCGGGGAGGGCCATCGGGCGAGCGAAACTTCCGGCGGCGAGGAGTCCTGCCATTGCACGCTCTCGGGTCTCTTCCACAGCGCTTGGCCAGCATTCTTGCGCGAGTTCCGATAGCCGAGTGGCGTTCCGGGCTGTTCTTGCTCTGACCCACCGCAGGTCTTCGTTGTGGGACAGCAACTGGTACAGAGCCACCTGCGCATCTTCGCCCTCGTTGGGATAAGCGAGTCCCAACGACAGTGCTAGCGCGCGCATGCTGGGCCACGGGTCGCTGTGCGCGAACGAGTCGTGGAACTCCGCGAACGCCTCCAACGATCTGGAGTCGGTGTCCCGCGTTCTTGGCTCCTCGTCGGAGACGCCCGCATGAATCAAGGTGAAGCTATCCTGTGGCTCCCCGAACAAGTCTGATGTGAATCGCTTCAGGTCGTCCCCTGCTCCCGCAGAGTTCGGAATCGACGCGCTCGTGGCGATGGCACGGAACTTGTTTGAGCCTGGCCGTACGCCAAGCCTCTCCTTCAGGCGACGCACAAGGTGCGCGACCTCCGTGCCCTTGGCTCCGGTGTACGTGTGCGCCTCGTCCAGCACGAGGGTAACGGCTCGGTCATCCGCACCTTCAAGCCAGGCTCGCGT
>JAAXHZ010000241.1 GCA_012270625.1 Dehalococcoidia bacterium
GCCCGCTCAGACTGGATTGGTATTACCCCATACCGTCAGCACTTCATTGATAGGACGATTGAACCTGTCTTCGTCGTCCGCGACATCGTGCCACTTGATTGTCCACAGCAGCTCGTCGGGATATCCTGTATTTCCACCAAAGTCGACCCACTCAAACGGGAATGTAATCGTGTCAGAGGGCTCTCTAATCGAGAACTCCTTGCGTACGATAACCTTGCCTATGTCGAGACCGAGGCGGCTCAACTCTCTGCGTTTGGAAGATACGCGCAATGACAGAATGAAGTCTATATCCCGCCCTGTCTGAAGCGGCTTCATCTGCTGCGCCGATGGCGACCATGCTTCTTCAGGAAGTGAAGATAGCACCCATTCCGCGATCCGCTCATATCGTCTGAGGTGCCGACTACGTACTGTCAGCCCCAGTACCAAATCATCCGGGTTACAACCGAGCGCGTTGGTGAGTGAGTCCACGTCTTCTGTAGAGATCACGAATCGTGGCTCAACTGGCCGGTTCGACTCCTCTGCCTCAAGAGTATAAGGTTCGTTGGAGAGTCTGCGGTCGGGGAACGGTGCGAACCGGCACGGTGACAGCACGCGCTCCAATAGCAGTGAAAGCGAGTTTGGACTGGTTCCGTCCCCGAATGGTGGGATGGAGCGACGTTCTCTCCGTCGCCATCCGTCGCGTGATGCCGATTCAGCAGTCGTCATTCGTCACCGGGTTTTCTTCCTCGCTCGTTTCGGATGTCGGTGGCGAATCGTCTCCAAGAAGATTCACTGCCACCTCCAGATTGGCAAACAGATCACGGTCAAAGTAGTCCGACTTTGCCTCAATCACTACGGGAAGGTTCTTGTGTATCTCTGTCCGGACGTCGAAACCGTTCTCGACAGCCACGCTCTGCGCATCTATGGCCGCGGAAGCCAGCCCCAGTCGCCCCGTTGGGTCGCGTCGCCTGTCGTCGTCTATCACCACCGACGGCTTGAGCGACACGACGACATTCGCGGTGTCCATTGGTGCATCATCCGTGAGGTTTATCTCTACGATGACGGTTACTCTAGAACCGCGGCGCGTGTTTTCCCTGCCTTCACGTATTCTCAGCTCGAAAGGGTCACGCGATTGCGGGGGGGGGGGGCGGGTAATTCCCAAGCCTCTACCCGACATTACATCGGATAGCAGATGGGCGAGTTTTCTGGTTCCTCCCATCGGTGTCGGTCGGGGAGGCGGGGTCAGGTCGCGCTGGAACTGTCGCGCGTACTGCTTAACCAGCCGGACGACTCTCTCCACAACCGTCCGCGCCGTCGCGCGCTCGTGTTCATCGTTCGGGTAGGCATCCTGAATCCGCTGTGAGTTGTGATTCCATGAATCATGTGATGGCGGCTCAGACAGGTGAAGCGCCTCCTCGGAGTCTGGGTGGCTGACGAACGTTCCCACGAATCTGGGCACGCTAGTGTTTCCTACGTTCATGTACTGGACGACCATTCTCGGGCCGCTGCGAATGAGCGCTACGCTGTTTTCCAGATCGTCATTATCGTCACTGTATTCGTCCCTGTCCGGGTCGTCATCCAGCCCTTTGAATGCCACCGTGCCGGGCTGTCTGCCATCGATACGATTAAAGCTACGCTTCTCTTCATGTGGACCAGATTCCGGAATGTTGAGATCGATCAACTCGTAGCAGTCTATATACGGCAACAGATCCTGCCTGACTTTCGGCTCCGGCGAAGCTTGGGGGCAGTAGTCATTCCAAAGCTCGACCGATAGCTGGTTCGACAGGATTCGGGGCCACCAGTATCTTTCCACCGAGTTCCGGACTACGTCCATATTCATCCACGATCCTACGATCATAATCGACGTGCCATACTCTTCACGGCTGCGCTCCTCGAACCCAAGCCGCTTGGCGACGTCGTGTGCCTGCTCATCCACTAGTGGCCTGCATACCACCTGCTTGAATTCGTTCAACTGATGGTCGCCGAACAGTGCACGCCCCTTGTACCGCTTCCCGTTCCAAGTATGTCCATCGAAAGTGGCGCAGCCGAACAGCCTCGCATGATTGCCGTCTGTTTCCGCACAAGGCTTGAATACGCTGTACACCAAGAACGTGTTACAGTCGGACTCTTCCTCATAGACCTCTTTGCCGAATCCATACGATCCGCCGCGACTGCCCACCGCACCCGCCGAGTCCTGACCAAACGACAGGCACAACTCCTCGAACCTGTCCTTGTCGTCGGTGGCGTCGTAACCCAGGCCGCATGTGTTGCTGTCTTCAATGAGGGTAACTTCCAAATCCGGCACTCTTTTGTCTCGAAGCCGCTGGAACGTGTTGCCTGACTTCAGCCCCAGTTTCTCTAGCCTCCCCATCGGCGAATCTTCAAAGTCCAGCTGAAGCATATCTCGGAACTCGCTCGCCCTTTCCCCAGAGAGTTTTAGATTCTGAAGCACTACCTCAGTTTTTAGATTCGGAAGTGTCGCATCGACACTGTTCTGGATCGCCTCGCGCACCACTCGGTCCACTGTGTTCAGCCCCGACCCTTCGAGCGAATGCCGTCGCGTAGTCGATCTCACCCTGTCGTTTGGGTCCTCCTCGACGAAGAACCACTTTGCGTCGTGTCTTGCGCTCATCAGACCATGCTCTCCGGGTTTTTCGATTGCCGCTCCACTCTGCCCCGACTACTATACATTACACGAAAGTAGTGTCCACCTCTCAACTTGGAACCAGGCCTCAATACTGACATTTGTGCTCGTATCTCCCCATGACCCGCCTCCGACTTCCACCAGTGCCGGTTTTCCTCATCATGGCTATCGTTGCCGAAATGGCGGCTATGACTTTCGCCACGATGTCGGCGGTGTACCGAATCACTGAGGCCGGACTCAACCCACTTCAGCTAATCCTTGTTGGCACGGTGCTGGAGCTGACAGTGCTGCTGACCGACGTGCCCACGGGTGTCCTTGCCGATGTGTACAGCCGGAGACTGTCGATGGTCGTCGGTTATGTCCTTATTGGAGTTGGCTATATCCTGGAAGGGTCACTGCCGATATTCGCTTCGATCCTGCTTGCGCAGATCGTCTGGGGGATTGGATTCACATTCGTCAGCGGCGCTTTTCAAGCGTGGCTGGCCGATGAGCTCAGGGATGACTCGAAGACCGCGAGTGTGTTTGTCAGGGCCGCTAAGTTCGAGTCTTTCGGCGCTCTGGCAGGCATATGTTTGAGCGCTGTACTGGCCACGATCTATGTAGGGCTTTCACTCGTGGCAGGAGGTGTGATTTTTCTCGCTCTCGCGGTGTTCGTAGCCCTATCTATGACCGAGGAAGGGTTCATCCCCAAATCGAATACCCAGCGCGCCACCTTTCAATCGATGGCACATGTACTTAGAACGGGAATTCGCGCGGTGTCCCTCAGCCGTGTGCTCATGGTCCTGGTGGCGATAGAGGTCTTCTACGGAATGTCCAGCGAACCGTTCGACAGGCTGTGGGCAAAGCACGCCTTGGAAGTGTTCGAGTTTCCGAGGATCGCCGAACTCGATCCGATCGTATGGTTCGGAGTCATACAGGCTGCGAGCGCGGTCGGCGGCATCGTGGCGATCGCAGTAGCGGAACGAGTCATTCCGGTAGATCGCCCCTGGGCGCCTCGTGTCGCCCTTTCAGTGGTGAACGCCGTAATGATAGGAGCTACACTCACGTTCGCCCTCACCGGCTCCTTCGGAGTCGCGATTGCCATGGTTGTCGTCGTTTACATCCTCCACCGTGTAGCTTGGCCGTTCGCAGCGGCCTGGATCAACCGCAACTGTGAGTCCGAATACCGGGCGACAGTGTTCTCTCTTCACGAACAGGCGAACTCGTTCGGCCAGGTGGTTTTCGGCCCTGGCATGGGCCTGCTGGCGACCATTCGCGGACTGCGCACCGCCCTGATAGGGGTATCGATTCTTCTGGTGCCCCCACAGCTCCTATACCTGGTGAGGGAGCCACATCAGCGAGAGAAGTGATTGGAATCCTCGGGCAGTCTCATTCATGCATATCGTTTTACCAGGAGGTCGGCAGAGAGAAGCCACTGGGGGTTGTGATCACAGAAACCGTTTTCCCACTGAGAACATCGGTTTTCTATCGATCATGTCTCGGCAGAGATCATTGATGCTGAAAACGATATGTGCGCCAAAAAACGTTTTTCTTTCGGAGGGGGTAGTGCAAAGTATCCAGGATAGCTGAGCAGAACGTACTAGAACACAAGGAAGGTCTTGAAAGATGCAACGCTCCACCTATCTTGCGCATCCAGATGTACAGTGCTTTACTGAATGGGCCACTCATATCGTGACCGATGACTGGAAGCTTGTACATAGCTGATGTGGGAAAAGGCTCGGGAAATTTTCCTGCGTTTCCATTTACGATGCTTACACGCAATACAAATGGAAAGGAAAGAACTTCAAGCAAACGACTGCATTCCTCGATGGCTTCAGAAACGTGTTCCGGGAGACAGTCGCCGCAGACCCTGCTACTGATGCTGACAAGGACAGATTCAAGGACGCCGCCGTCTCGGTTATGAAGTGGGGTGGCATCACAAGGTATGACAAACTGTGCGAATTGGGGAAAGAGGCACTCCGGGAGCTTAAGGAAAATGCCCGCAGGCTTGATCCAGAACACGCGGACACAAATAACTTGAGGGGCTTCAAATACATGGGGGCTGGTTACAGCAAGATCTACTCACTCATGCTTGACGATTTCCCTATCTACGATAGTCGAGTCGCATGCGCGTTGACGTCTCTCATATGGATATTCTGCGTAGAGAAGCACTTTCAGAGAATTCCAGAGCATCTCTGCTTGGGCGTACCCAATGGCAGGGTAGGAAATAGGAACCCTTGTGGGTTTCCCAGTACCAATGGGGGGCGTAGATACGCAGATTCCAATCTGAAAGCCGCATGGCTCTTGGGAACCTTGGCGAACCGAGGAAAATTCGCCACCTTGCCGGCTGAGCATCGGGTCATAGCCTTGCAGTCAGCGCTCTTCATGATTGGCTACATGCCGTTGAAACAGGACGCGATAAAGAAAAGAAGACGTGGTCCACTGAGCGCGCGGTGACAACCTTGTATCCATGCACCGGGGATGCTATTGTCGTGATATGGCTAATCTGCAAGTAAAGAATATGCCCGACGCCCTTCATAAGCGTTTGCGCCGCCAAGCTCGTCAGAACGACACTACCATCAGATCCGTGGTAATCTCCGCTGTCGAGCGCGAGTTGGCGTGGATGGAGTGGCAAGAACGTTTTAATCAGCGCGCCAAGACCAACCCAGATTCCAGTCCTGCCGCTCTGCTCATAGAGGAACGCATGCGTTGCGCCGACGAGGATTGATGATCGCCGGATACGTCATCGATGCCTCCGTGGCGATCGAGTACCTTTTGGGAACGCCGCCGGGTCAAGTAGTCGCTGAGCTAATCGAGAGTTCCTCGTTGATCGCGCCCGAATTGATGGATGTGGAGGTGCTCTCGACACTCCGCAGTTCAGTGTTACGTGGTGAAATCGAAGAGGCGCGGGCGCTGATGGCTATTGACGATCTAGTCAGGTGGCCCGTGCACCGGATTCCTCACCGCGATTTATCCAGACTCGCTTGGCGGCATTACCGAAACATTACTGCCTATGACGCCTTCTATGTAGCCGCGGCCCACGCCTTTGACCTTTCCCTGCTGACTGCGGATGGCCGCCTGTCACGAGCATCAGGCCTCGGTATCCGGGTGCAATACGTTCCGTTAAGCTGAATCTATCCTCTTGCCTACCACGAGTAACTAGGGTAGAGTAGCGCTTGTATTCTGGGCCTGTAGAAAGGCGTGTCCGAGTGCCGGAGCCGCAGAATCCGACACGTCGTCCGCCCGGGAAAAATCTCAACTGCATCGCGGCCCAAGCACTCGAAATACAGGAGGCCAGACATGACTACACAGTCAGTGCTCGGCGAAAGCATCAAGCGTCGCGAAGACCCAAGACTCATCACTGGCAGAGGCACATATGTTGACGACGTCCGCCTGGTCGGAATGCTCAACATGGTGCTCGTTCGCAGCCCGCACGCCCACGCCAATATCAGGAGTGTCGATACGTCTGCCGCGGAGTCCGCGGACGGCGTCGTGGCCGTCTATACTGGCGCGCAGCTCCAGGAAGAGCTAGGCTCGCTGATATGCGGCTGGGTGGTGCCGGACACCAAGGAAGTTCCACATCCGCCATTGGCCATCGATAAGGTCCGGTGTGTTGGTGACGCTGTCGCCGCTGTGGCGGCAACCAGCCCCCAGGCCGCGGCCGACGCCGCTGCCCTTGTGCAGGTGGACTATGAAGTCCTCGACGCCGTCGTAGATATGGAAGCAGCCGTTCAGGACGGCGCGGCGCAGGTACACGACGACGCGCCCAACAACATCGCGTTCGAGTGGGAAGTGGGCGGAGGAGACTTCGACGCGGCGGCCTCTTCGGCGGGAGTCCGAGTAACCGAGAGGATCGTCAACCAGCGGCTGATCCCCAATCCGATGGAGCCGCGTGGGGTCGTGGCCGACTTCAATCCAGGCACAAACCAGTTGACCGTGTGGACATCGACACAGATACCGCACCTCGTACGCCTGCTGCTCGCGCTGGTCATGGGGCATCCTGAACACCAGATTCGAGTTATTGCCCCCGACGTCGGTGGAGGCTTCGGCTGCAAGCTCTATCTCTATGCAGAGGAGGTGATCGCGTCCGCGCTTGCGAAGCGTCTCGGTCGCCCAATCAAGTGGATCGAGGGCAGGCAGGAAAACTACCTCGCCACCACACACGGACGAGACCATGTAGGCGAGGTCGAGATTGTCGGCGACTCCGATGGCAACGTTACGGGACTTCGCACCGACGTCTACGCCAACATGGGAGCCTATCTCTCGACGTTTGCCCCGGCTATCCCAACCTATCTGTTCGGGTTGATGCTGGTTGGCCCTTACAGCATCGACAGTATCCAGTGCAAGGTCACCGGTGTTTACACGACCACCACTCCGGTGGACGCTTACCGGGGGGCGGGTCGTCCCGAAGCCACGTATCTCGTCGAGAGGATGATGGACCGCTACGCGGCTGAGATCGGCATGGACCCGGCAGAGGTCAGGCGCAAGAACCTGATACCTCCTTTCGAGGACGGGCACGAAGTCGCCACTACGGTCATATACGACAGTGGCAACTACGAGGCTGCGCTCGACCGCGCGCTCGATCTCGTTGGATACGACGACTTCCGCGCCCAGCAGTCGGCTGGTCGTGACGAGGGTCGTTACCTCGGCATCGGTCTCTCCACATATGTCGAGATCTGTGGAATGGCGCCATCTGCGGTGGCCTACACGCTTGGGGCGCGAGCCGGTGTGTGGGAGAGCGCTCTTGTGCGTGTCCATCCCACTGGAAAAGTCACTGTTTTCACCGGATCGTCCGGGCACGGCCAGGGTCACGACACGACCTTCGCCCAGCTCGCAGCCGCCGAGCTTGGGGTAGCCGTCGAGGACGTG
Source organism: Dehalococcoidia bacterium (assembly GCA_012270625.1). The sequence continues at coordinate 7,472 of JAAXHZ010000241.1, forward strand.
GAAGTCGTCCACGGTGATACCGACAAGGTACAGATGGGGACAGGAACGTTTGGCTCCCGCAGCGCGGTCTGCGGCGGCAACGCCATCCACATGAG
>JAAXHZ010000242.1 GCA_012270625.1 Dehalococcoidia bacterium
AACACTTGAAGTCGCTGGGCTAACCGAAAGGAGGCAGGCGCCGAGGGTGGGACTGGTGACTGGGACTAAGTCGTAACAAGGTAGCTGTACCGGAAGGTGCGGCTGGATCACCTCCTTTCTAGGGAGACAGGGATCGCCAACGGCAAATCCAGCCAACGGCGTGGACCAGGTCGGTCGGCGAGCGAGCGGACCAAGGCAGAGGGTAGAGCAGGATTCAACGCCCAGGCACAGCCCGGACGTGTCGAAGGAGCTCCCCAAAGCCCCACACCCGCTCCTGACGTAACCTCGCCGTCATCCAACACACACACACAGAAACCTACGGTGAGGCTCTTTCCACTATCCAGTGTTAAGGTGCATTTTTGTAAGGTATCAGCAGCCCGTCCATATCCAACCCACTCCTGGATAGACCGCCGATATCCTACCCCTCAACTACGTGGGGCTGTAGCTCAGTTGGGAGAGCGCCGCTCTTGCACAGCGGAGGTCAGGGGTTCAAATCCCCTCAGCTCCACCACTCTTGACAAAATCAAGAACTTTCAGCCTCACGCTCAAACTTGTGCTGTAGGAGTGGCTTGAGATGTGAATGACGGCTAGTATGTTCAGGAAAGTGAAATGCCTGTCCCATCGTTCAAAGACCTTATGAATCCGACGCTTGACGCCATTCGTCAAGCAGGCGGAAGTGCCTCTGTTGGAGAAATTGCCGAACTTGTCATACAAGAACGCAATCTGCCTGAATCCGTAACGAGTGAGATCCATGGTGATGGCCCCCAGACTGAGCTTGAGTATCGTTTGGGCTGGGCTAGGACCTATCTCAAGGGATATGGATTGATTACCAACTCCGTCCGAGGAGTCTGGGCTTTGACCTCTCTTGGCGTCGAGAGGCCTACCGTTGATCCCGACGACGTGGCTCAAGAGGTGCGCAGGGTCAACGAGCAGTCACGTGGCCGGTCTATTCAGCCTGATGGAGGCGATGGCCAAGAGAGTTGGCAAGAGCAGCTAATTGAGCTATTGCTTGAAATGTCCCCGGATGCCTTCGAACGTCTATGCAGTCGAATGCTGAGAGAATTAGGCTTCATTGAGGTGACCGTAACGGGAAGGTCGGGCGATGGCGGCGTTGATGGGCACGGCGTCATTCGTATGGGCGGATTGATCAGTTTCCCAGTGTTATTTCAGTGCAAACGCTTCCGTGGTAGCGTAACTCCCAGTCTTGTGCGCGACTTCCGTGGGGCAATGGAAGGACGCACCGACAGGGGGCTGTTCATTACTACGGGAAACTTCACTCGCGACGCCAGGCGTGAGGCGACTCGTGATGGCACCAAGCCAATAGACTTGTTTGACGGTAACTCCCTGATTGAGAAGCTGAAAGAGTTGGAATTGGGAGTCAAGACTGAAATGGTCGAAGAAGTATCTCTCGATGAGGAGTGGTTCAAGGGAATCTGACCAGTACGAGAAGTACCCCGCAGATTATCCACCCTGCCAGGGCAATCGCATCTTATTTGGCATTAGCTTTGGCCAGGCGCTCTGCATACTGGACTCTGGTCAGCTTGGAGCATCGGCGCATTGAAATTCAGCTCAGGTGGGCCGAGATCCGAATTGCACCTCGTCTTCAAGAACATCAAGAGAGCGCGGACAGTCGAGGTCCACATCGGGACGCAGCCGACTGCCACGAACCGTTACAAGCCGAAACGGTGGTGGCGGCGAGGTTCGCCACGCTTAAGCGCATCCCAACCGATAGCTCTCCTCCTCCCAATCCATAACTCCTGCACTCTGTTCGTCCCCGATCCACTGGTGTACTCTGAACTCTGCCATCAGTCTGACCATCCATGTTCGGTTTTAGGATAAGTCTAAGACTGATGGCGCCTACTAATCTGATACAGGCTCACCGGCAAAGAGATCGGGCGCATAATCTCTGCCCGTAAAGCGACTAGATGTGAGAGGAAGGCTTATGAAGAAGGACACTACTGATCTGCCATCAGACGTCCAGGAGCAAATACGGGCACTGGAAGCCCTGCCCGAAGACCAGATTGACACCACCGACGCCCCTGAGATTCTCGACTGGTCTGACGCCAGGCGCGGGGTCTTCTACCGGCCTGTGAAGCAGCAGATTACCCTGAGGATAGATGCCTGGTTCAAGGCCCATGCTCATGAAGGACGCGGCTACCAAACAGACATAAATGGAGCCCTCCGCGAGCACGTCCAAAGGACGGCCCGTTCCGCAAGCTAGCCATGATCGGCGGAGGGCTTCATCGTAGAGAAGATACGGGAACGAATGCCATCGTGGATCGGTGACACTGGTGGCCGAGGAGATAGACGCCATGGCGGGAGAGCTTGCGGGCCACCTGACCCTGCCCAGAGAGGAGACGTCCGATGGATAGGACGCTCAAGAAGGCCAAGCGCAGCAGCAAGCGGCGCGGCCAGCGCAACTACTCGGCGTGGCAGCGCTTCTCGACCGACGGGAGGACCTGTCTCTTCTGCCCCCACGACAACACTACACACCTGTGCTCTTCTGGACAGCCACACTTCTACCGGACGGCGACGGCGACGGAGGAGCGCGACCCATCGGTCCGGCTCTACCGATACAGGCTGCCGGAGGGCGGCTCGACACTAGTGCGACGGATGGTCGTTGCCAACCGCGCAGAACTCATCGCCGCCTACTGCGTAGCCTGCGCAAGAGAGATCGGGACGGACCAGGTGGTCTGCTACCAGCGCAACCTGGCAGTCGGCGAGGTGACTGGAATAGGCCGACACGAAATGAGACCCTGATGCCCTGGCTAAGGGAGGGTACTACCCGACTCTGGAGCGCATGGTGGAGATGGTCAATGTCGATGATGAAAAGACCCTCTATTTCTCCCTGCTTTTATTGTCTGACCCGACTACGGCTTACGGACCACCCAGATCATTTCGCTGCTGGACTCGTCGAAGTCGGACAGGTCGAAGTCGCCGTAGAGGGCTTCGATCTCAAAGCCGCACAGCCGCAGCATGTGGTGAATCTCCCAGCGATGGCAGTAGCGGAGCTGGTAGTCACGGTACATCCGACGGCAGACGACACCGTGACAGTCCAGCTCTTCGATCACCATGCGCACACTGACGATCTGGTTGTGGCTGTCATACTGGCTCTGCTGGTAGAGGACGTATCTTGCGTCGGTCTCAGGGTCGGTGACGTCCGTGAGGTGCCTCGGAACGTCACTCTGCTCGAGTGCCATGTTCGGGTCTGGGACGAATATGTTGAAAAGCAGCGTCCCGCCGGGTTGGAGGTGATGGTAGATCCGTCGGAGCGCGCTGAACTGGTCTTCGACGGTCAGCAGAGCCAGAAAGCCCCTGAACGGTATGGTGACCAGTGGGAATTCCCTTTCCCTTCCATGTGGGTCGAGAAGCGTGAATTCTCGCATGTCGGCCGGCACGAGATCCAGTGTTCCGGCGCTCTCTCCGAGCGTCGCGGCCTTTCGGGCGGCGACGGCGAGCATCGCTTCGGAGCTGTCCACACCGACGACGTCTATACCCAGCTGTGCAGTCGGGATAGCCACGCGGCCTGTGCCGACGCCCAGCTCCAGCACAGGACCTCCCGACTCGACAGCGGCCTGGGTGTAGAGTGGCAGGTCGGAGCGGACGTAGGAGTAAACCGAGTCGTAAATCTCGGCCCAGGGGTCGTAGGAAGACTGGGTCATGTCATACGCCAGCCAGGTACTCGAGCGCGGCGCGGATGCGCTGCTCCTCTGGAATCTCAGGGCCTGTCCTGGCGATGGCCTCACGCGCTTCGGCCTGCCTGTAGCCGAGAGCGGTGAGCGCGTCGACGAGGTCAGAGTCCGCTCCGGCGACCGCGGCGTGGCCAAAGTCCAGGTCGAGCTTGCCCTTTAGCTCCAGCACGATCCTGCTGGCTGTGCGGCGTCCTACTCCGGGCACGGTGGACAGTGCCTTGGTATCACCAGACTCCACAGCCTGGGACAGCGACATGGGACTGAACCGGCCCAGCATAGCCAGGGCGAGGCGCGGCCCTATGCCGCTGATGTTCAGCAGTGTCTCGAACGTCCGCTTCTCGTCCTCGGTGGGAAAGCCGTACATGGAGATGCTGTCCTCCCTGACCTGTAGGGAGGTGTAGAGAACCACGGACTGGCCGACGCGGCCAACGCTGTCGATCGCCGTATCGGGAACGCTGATGCACAGTGTTATGCCACCCATGCTGATCTCTACCCAGTCCTCTCCGGTCCGCTGGAGCGTTCCCGAAATAGATGCAACCAGTGATGAGACCATTGACTACTCCCACATCTCGATACCGACCGCCTGGGTGGACTGAATGTGGCAGATGGCGACGGCAAGCGCATCGGCCCTGTCCGGAGGTTCGAGCGGTTCGGAGAGTCCGAGCAGCGCCTGGACCATTCCCTGGACCTGCTCCTTGGAGCTTCCGCCGTAGTCGGTGACGGCCTTCTTGACCTCGCGAGGCGCGTACGTGGCAACAGGCACACCGTGAGACGCGGCGGCGATCATGGCGACTGCCTGCGACTGCCCAACGGCTACAGCGGCCTTGACGTTGCGGGATACGAACGGCGACTCGATCGCGACAACCTCGGGCTCGATGTCCTGCACGATGGTGTCCATGCGCTCGTGCAGCCAGGCGAGGCGCTCGGCGATCGCGGCCTTGCGAGGTGGATTGAGAGCCGTGGACAGGGTGACGGCGTACTGATCGCCGTCCACCTCGACGGCGCCGACACCCATGCTGTATGTTCCGGGGTCTATTCCGAGTACGAGCAATTGCTAACCATCAACATGATATACGAGATTATCCGAGAAGAGCGATGGGCTACAGGGTCTTTTCGTTTTCCGCAAACGGGTTGAGTGAAAGGACAACAGCCCCCATCAGGGCTGACAGGGGTAGGCAAACATGTACAGCCAAGCATGAGCGCCAGCCAACAGGCTCCCTCTCCCTCA
>JAAXHZ010000243.1 GCA_012270625.1 Dehalococcoidia bacterium
GCATCGCCCAGATCGCGGTAGTACCGGAACACAGCGCGCTCAGTCGGAAGCTCTCCAGGCCCGGCCATCTCCCGCGGTCTTAGGTGGTGCCGGATCATCGAACAGACGAGTCTCTCCCCCCTGCGCCCGAATCGGAGGCGCTTCAGAATCACACTGGCAATCTGCTCGCCCTCCTCTGAGTGTCCGAAAAACCTGATTCGTCCAGAAGGTTGGATGGTCCTGGTCTGGGGTTTGGCTATGTCATGCAGCAGCGCGGTCAGCTTGAGCACGGTCCCCCTGGTATGTCCGTCGGTGACCTCCTGTGCGAAGTATCCGCGCATGTCATCGAATCTGGGCATCATGTCCGCGACGAAAGCGTTGTCGTACTGATCGGTGACTATCTGGTCAGCGTAATCCACAGCGGCTGTCAGGTGGCCGAACACGTCGTAGTAGTGCTCCTTTGGCTGCTTCACGCCCCTGGCGAGGTCCAGTTCCGGTATCAGAGCCGACAGGACCCCCAGACTGTCCATCCGATCGATCGCGCCGCCGGCGCCGGGAGCCGCCAGAGTCCTCAACAGCTCTTCTCTCAGACGCTCGGCTGAAGAGTTCGCGAGCAGACCAGCGTCCCTGCTAATCAGCGCCTGTGTATGCGGGTCGATGTCGAAACCGGTCTCGGACGCGATTCGCACGGCGCGCAGCATCCGGACTGGGTCACTAGAGAATACGCTGTCCGAGACAGCGCGGATTGTCCGGGAGCCAATGTCAGCAGCGCCGTTTAGTGGGTCTATCAGCTTGCATTCACCGAAGAGAGCGTCTCCTAGCTCGATCGCTGCCGCGTCCACAGTGAAGTCCCTTCGGCGGAGATCATCAAGTATGTCGCCGCCAACCATTCTGGCCAGATCGATGTCGGTCCTGGACGAATCAGACGCGATCACAATTCTGACCATGTCTCGAGGCACGTCAAACGACACAAGCCGCCCATCGAGAGCGGCCGCGAGCTCAGGCCCGATTTCGTGAGGCGATCCGTCGATGACGATGTCGACATCGTCAGTTGTCCTTCCCAGAAGGGAGTCTCGGACCGATCCGCCCACAAGAAAAGCGGAGATGCCGCGGGCGGCTAGGATGCCGGCGGCACAGGCCGTGAATGCACGAGTCTGGCAGCTGAGAGACTTCATCTGGAAATATCGGCTCTGTCCATACAAGCAACGCGCCACCCTCACGGGTGGCACACGACTCACGTTCTGACGGGGAATCTCTTGGTTACTTGACTTTCATGGACGCTGGAGCGTCTTCGGGTTGGGACATTTCGCCCGTCTCATGGACGTCATCTTCTGACTGGTCGTCGCCTTCGAGAACTCGCTCGCCATGTTCGTCCACTCGATAGAGCTTGGTGTGATCAGTCAGGTGGTCGAGGTACAGGATGCCGTTCAGGTGGTCCACCTCGTGCTCCATTGCCTGAGCCAGCAGACCGTCGGCATCTACCTTGATCTCCTTTTCGGTGTGATCCAGAGCGCCGAACCTAACCGACACCGAGCGTTCGATTATCGCCCTGTATCCAGGATAGCTAAGGCAGCCCTCCTCAACATCGCGGGCGCCCTCACGGCGAATGATCTCAGGGTTGAAGTAGATGCGCGCCTCTTCCTCTTCCGGTATCTGTAAGACGATCAGTCGTCTAAGCTCGCCGACCTGATTGGCGGCGAGGCCCACGCCGCCCGCCTCTCGCATGGTATCGATCATGTCGTAGGCAAGCTGGAGGAT
>JAAXHZ010000244.1 GCA_012270625.1 Dehalococcoidia bacterium
TCTGTCAGCCTGAGACTGAGAGGGGCTCAGGGGTTGGGGTTGGCGAGTGACCAGCTGTTTGTGTCTGGATCGTAGATTTCCGTGGAGTCGAGCGGTCCGCTGAACCCGAAGCCGCCGGTCACGACTACTCTTCCATCGTCGATCAGCGTCGCTGTGTGGAACCCACGTCCGGTCTCCATGGACCCGGCATCTGACCATGTATCGGTGGCCGGGTTATACACCTCCGCCGTGGCCAGGAACTGTCCGGCTCCCAGTCCGCCGACGATTAGAACTTTGCCATCCTGTAGCGCCACTGCCGCAGGCTTGAGACGCGGTGTTCCCATCTCAGCGACGGACGACCAAGTGCCACTGCTAGGATCGTATAACTCGGCAGATGCCAGTCTTCCGGACGTTCCGCCACCGCCTACCACGAGGACATTGCCGTCCTGCAGCGCGACCGCCGCGAAGCGTTCCCTCGCATCGGCCATGTCGTCAGTGCCAGACCAGGCGCCGGAAGATGGGTCGTATATCTCAGCGGACTGGAATGGATCATCGCCTGCGTCGCCGCCAGCAACCAGCGCTGTCCCGTTATCGAGCGGCACCATGGAGTGTCCCTGGCGGGGCTGGGACATGGATCCCGCGGATGACCACTGTCCGGTCGCCGGATCGAATACCTCAGCAGATGCGAGCACAGAGGTGTCGGTGCCACTGCCGTCGTCTCCGCCCGCGATCAGAACGGATCCGTTGGACAGCAGGGCCGCCGCGACGCTGTCACGGGGAGTGCTGATCTCACCCACGAAAGACCATGATCCAGTTGACAGGTCGAACACGTCAGTCTCGATGAGCGGCTGGTCGATCTGCTGCTCGTCGATCTTGGCCTGAATTACGCCAGCGCCCCCTACAAGCAGCGCCCGCCCGTCGTTGAGCAGCAAGGCGGCGTGCTGTGTACGCTGGCGGCCCATGATGCCGGCCGGCTCCCATCGTCCGGTGGCCGGATCGTAGAGTTCTGTGGTGTCGGTGATCGCGTCGAGCCTCCCGCTGCCGTCGTCTCCGCCCGCGATCAGCAGACGTCCATCTTGCAGCAGGGTTGTCGTGTGGGTGCCCCGGGCAAACGACATGTTGTTGACGGGCAGCGGAGTGGGCGTATCTATCAAGACCATAGGCGTAGGCAGGACAGCCTGCTCGCCCCCCTGCTGATCTTCCGACCCGCCTCCGCAGGCGTACGTAGCAAGCAGCAGGCCACCAGCAACAAACAACATCACAAGTAGTAGAGAGCGCATTTGAATGATCTCGCCAAACTTCATGAGCAGATTCTACATCCGGCGTCTCAGCTTGGGGTCGAGGCTGTCTCTCAGACCGTCGCCGGCAAGGTTGACTCCCAATACGGTTATGGTCAGGAAAAGCCCTGGGAAGAATATGACCCACACCGCGCTTGAGATGTAATTACGGCCCGCTGCCATGACGTTGCCCCAGCTTGGCACCTCCTCAGGCAAGCCCGCGCCCAGGAAGCTCAGCCCAGCTTCGGTCAGGATAGCCGCGGCGCAGATAGCGGTGGAGTTGATGATGAGAGGCGCCATCGTGTTTGGCAGGATATACCGGACGAGGATTCTGAGCGGAGGCACGCCGGTTGCGCGCGCGGCATCCACGAACATCTGCTCTCGCAGGCTGAGCACCGACGACCTCACCACGCGGACCGAGCGCGGTGTCTCGACCACTGTGAGCGCGATGATTACGTTCTGCATACTGCCACCTAGCAGCGCTGCCAAAGCTATTGCCAGCAGAATCGAGGGAATGGACATCAACCCGTCCATGACTCTCATGATCACCGCATCCAGCTTGCGATAGTAGCCCGCCGGCAGACCGATACAGACGGCAGTGAACAGGGCGAGTATGGCGACTGAAAAGCCGACCGTTAAGGATATCCTGGCGCCATAGATGGTGCGTGCATATACGTCACGCCCCAGGTTGTCGGTGCCAAACCAATACTCAGCGCCCGGCTCGGTGAAACGACTGAACGGATCTACGTATGTGGGGTCGACGGTGGTCAGGAGTGGCGCAGAGAGCGCGATCAGCGCCATTATCATCACGACCACTATCCCGCCCGCCATTGTCGGGTTGCGGCGGGTCTGGTACGTCACATTCCTGGCGAGTAGAGAGAGCCTCTCCCTGCGGGAGCGGATTTCCATCAGGGCGGCAGCTTGCCTGTCTCTAGCCATCAGTACCTGACCCTCGGGTCGAAGTAGGCGTAAGAGAGATCAACGAGCAAGTTGATGAATACATAGACGCTAGACACGACGAGGATTACTCCCTGGATGATGGGATAGTCTCTAGCAAGAATCGAGTTGATCAAGAGTCTGCCCAGCCCAGGAATGGCGAAGACGCTCTCCGTGATGACCACCCCGCTCAGCACTCCCGCTACGCCCAGTCCGATGACGGTAAGGATTGGGAGGGCGGCGTTTCTCAGCGCATGTCGCACCAGGACCGCCTTTTCAGCTAGGCCCTTTGCTCGCGCCGTGCGGACGTAGTCCTCGCTCAGTGTTTCGAGGACCGTAGCGCGCGTCATCCGGGCTACCAATGCCATAAGGACAACTCCAGTGGCGACCGCGGGCATAATCATCCTGTGGATGAAAGGCAGGAAGCCCTCAGTGGGCGCGACGTAGCCCGCGGCTGGGAATATGCCCAGCTTGACGGCGAACAGGAATATCATCAGGAATCCGAGCCAGAACACCGGAATAGAGAACCCCAACGTGGCAAAGACCATCACGGAGCGATCGACCCAGGTGTTGGCCTTCCATGCCGCAAGGACTCCTAATGGGATCGCCAGACTTATCGCGATAACCTCAGTGAGCAGCGCCAGAGACACTGTGGGAACAGCCCACTGGAGAATCAGGTCCAGTACAGGGTGCTTGGACACTATTGACGTACCCAGATCACCCCTAAAGATGTCCCTGAACCAGATGCCTAACTGGACCGGAAGAGGGCGATTGAGCCCTAGCTGCTCCCGGATCGCCTCCACTTCCCACTCTTGGGCCTCGTGTCCCGCGATTAGGGCCGCCGGGTCACCCGGCGAAAGCCGTATCAGCCCAAACACGACCAGAGAGACCACCAGTAGCACAGGTGCGGTCGCCAAGATGCGTCTGATTACGTAGCCGGTCATGCTATACCCGTACAGGACTCTCAAAGGGGACGTGGGAGACGACTCCGCGGAATCTGCGGGAACTCATCTCCCATGTCATGTCTTTACTTTCAGCCATAGACTGATTTCGACGGTTGAGGGGTGGCTGTGGCGCGCGGTGTTCGGCCTACTGGTCGCGCCCCTCGATCCAGACGCTGTTATAGTTTGGCATCCCCTTGATTACTGTGAAGTTCTTGACCCAGTCGCGGTACGGCGTGGTGAGGAAGAACTGCCCGATGAGCAGAGACGGGACCTCGTCCCACCAGATGTCCTCGATCTCGCTGACGATCTTGGCCTTTTCCTTGGGGTCCATGGCGGCGGCGTAATGCTCGGAAAGCTCTACCATCCTGTCGTTATAGAAGCCTGTCCGGCTGGATCCGTTGACGCTGCCGTCGGTGATGGGGTCGTGGATTCCGTAGAACCCGCCCCACGTGCTGAAGAAGTGCCAGTAATCCAGGTCACCGATGCGGGATATCAGGGTAGCCCAGTCCATGCCCGGCAGCTCGATGTTGACTCCAACAGCCTCCATCTGCTTCTTGAACACGGGACCCAGTGGAGTGATCGTGCCGTAATCGTTGGGGTTCATGTGTATGAGCGGTTCGCCGTTGTAGCCCGACTCCTCGATGAGCTGTTTCGCTAGCTCCAAGTTGTTCTGGTTGTAGCGGTCGTCTCCCTCATGGGACTCGAGTGGAGTGCCGCAGTGGAAGGCAGTGGCGCACAGCGTCCACAGCTCTTCCGGCCCCAGCGCGGCCATGTACTCCGCCGTATTCATAGCGTACTGGATTCCCTGCCGGAACTTCTTTTCACTCGTGGGCCACTTCGAGTGGTTGATGCCAAGCTGGGAAGCCTTGCCTGGCTTATCGAGCGCTACGCCGATTTCAGGGTGAGCCTCCATCTC
>JAAXHZ010000245.1 GCA_012270625.1 Dehalococcoidia bacterium
AACTGCGAACTTTTCGCTGGGAGGTGACCATCTAGCTCCCCCAAGGAAACAATGTTCGTCTGATGATCGGACGCCTCTCGCGTTGTTCCTCGAAACTACTATGGCATCGGAACACGTTCATGGAAATTCCCGGACGGAGATTCTGAATCCACAGATACGGCTGCGGCGAACAGGTCGCCGCTCCTAACCATCTCTTCGATAGATAGTGCCTGCGCACCTGAGAGATCGGATACATAATGGATGTCGGACACTCCGTGTGGGATTTCCGAGGGAAGGGACGGAACCTCACCAACTTGGTAAAACCTCAGGGACTCTGAGGCAAGCTCTGAATCGAAGCCTGCCTCAACTCCAGCCCTCCAGTCGGTTCCCAGAGTGTTGGCGACAACGTAGTCGAGTCTTCTCAATGCCCCCAAGCCGCCAATCCGGCGTCGTATCCTTTCAAGCAATGTCGCTACCTTCAGACCGCCACCAGAGCTTTCGACGAAGACCGATGCAATGGCGACTCGCGTGCCCGCGGGCGGATGAAGTTGCCGATGAGAGAATCCATGCATCCGGGTTCTTCGGCTGGTGCTCTTTATCTCGAGACGCTGCTGCCCGCTGTTGAAATCGTATGCATCCGTGGATTCCGAATGCCAAGCATTCAGAAGGATCTCTGGATGGCGGGCTTGCGCAATCAGCCACAATTCAGCCCAAAGACCCTGAATGGTGCCTCTGGGAGGCTGAGCCGCCAGTCTGAACAACTCAATCAGCCCAGCGACCATCCGACGCAGTTCATCGCTTGCTGGCGTCTCCCCAAGGGAACGGAGCAAGGTTTCGGCTGCATCGAAAAACCTATCCCTAAGGAGATCATCAGAGTCGATGCAACTCACCACTGAGAATTGCTCGCGCCCCACCTCCACGCCTGCCTCGCTGATGGAACAAACCACCCCGTGGTCCACTCGGAGATGTCGTCCCTCGAAGTCCGCCAACCCCACAGCCCCAACCGCGTGAGTGGTCTCGACGAGAATAGCCGGGTTACTCTGATGATCTCGACCGACACGATAACGGGAATTGGGGGCTATTCGCGCCGTTTCGTAGACGCGGTCCCACCCGGACGCCGGTACTCCGAGTGCATCGAAAAGCCTGTTGAGGTTTTCTGCTTCCGCCCCACGTGTCAAGGTTTGCTCCTAGTCATCAGGTCGCCATCTCGTCGAAGACGCCTACACGCATGAAGTCAGGAATCCAGATTGCGACAGCGGGGACGTGTCCCTTTAGCGGACCGGGCGGCTGTGCCCCATCGGTCAGGTCTAAGTCGTGAACCTGCACGGTCACTGTTTCATCGGTGTGAATGCGTCGGTCTCCCGGGTAGATGCTTCCGCGAAGCGAAACCGGCTGCACCGGAGCCTCGCCTTGGAACAGATTTACGATCCGCCCGTCATCGCCAATCTGTCGTCGTCGCCTTCCCCCACCTTGCAAGGGGGTCCGCTGAGCAGCCATGCGATAGACAGAGGCGGTCGCGTTTGGCTTGGCCCTGAGGTGCCACTGAATCGCTAGCTCGGCAGCCGAGAAGTTTGGTGCATCACGCCATGAGAACCATAGGCGGACAAGAAGACTCTCAAGGACGCTCTGAAGAGGGACGGGCTCCGCTAGTGCGTTCCGCTGCTCCACCGTCCTCTGGTGGCTCCCCGGGTCCTCATGAAACGCAAGTCCGTCTACGAATGCCTCAATGACCTCCCAGTTCAAGGTTGCTCTAGAGTCCTCCTCCGGCGTCCACGGCTGTGACTGCTGCGTCCACTCTGATACTTGTAGGTGCCGGTAGATGTCGGGCATCACAGAACGGCGGGTCGGCAGTAGTGACTGGGCAAGCAGCATTCGCCTCCGCCACTCTGACATGGAACTGCCCGACTGGGTAAGCTTACGGAGTTCCTGCATCACATGGGACTCGTGATCAATGTAGTTCTCGTAGTCATTTCTGACGTCTGCATCAAGAAACACGCGGCAGAGTCCTAGATAGTCACGCTTGTAGCCGAAGAATCGCCCACGCTGCTGAATCGTGTCAGCTACGCCTACTCCTCGACCTCTGGGCATGTAGGTCGTCGTGAGGCCATTGACTGTGAACCCTCTTCCAAGGTTCTCTCCGCCCACCAGTATGTGCGAAGGCGCTGAGTTCCAGTTGTCCTGTGTCCAAGTCTCTAACACACGGGAGTTCACCTCCCAAGTCAAAGTGCTAAGCATGGACTGGGGTAGATACACGAGGAGGTCTTCAAATGCCTGTAGCCTCTCATGGTCGTCGTTTCGCTGCCGTTGACTCTCCGCTGAGGCAGCCAACTCGTTGTAAGCATCGTGGAAGGCCCTCACGAGTTCCTCGCGATCGGGAGTCCCAGGAGGAAGCTCGAGTAGCTCGATCCACGACTCTGTCGCAGCCTCGACCCACCTCTTGAACCTAAGGTGATCCAACCGGCGCATTGACGGGTGAACGAGCATCGAGCGGTGCTCCTGTGTAGGCTCATGGAGCCCTCGATGGTGCGCCTGCACCGCTACCCCAACGTAGAATAAACGCAACGCCTCTAGCAGGCTGTCCGGAGGTCCACTGTCGCTCTCGTCGTCAATGGCCTGCAAGTCATCATCAGGAATCGTGGTCACAAGAGCGCCATCTTCAAAGAACGACTGTCCCCCGCAGTAGCCTGCACCGGCGGCTAGTGTCCACCCAAATCTGGGGGACAGGCTGTCAAGAACGCTAATCAGGAGGAGGGCTTGTGGGGTTGCTGTGTACTGAACGTAAGTGTGCCTGGGCAGCGCGTCGCGCAGAGAGAGCAGAGCCCCATAGACTGCGCTAGTCTTATCTTGGCGGACCTTGTTGTTGAGACCGTGCTGATCAGCCTCATCGTCAATAATCAGGCAGGAGCGGCCTCGAAGGTCTAGCTGTTTCAGCGCCGTGACGAGACCATCTACTCGCTGCCGGTTCTTGAGCACAGTTATGAGAGCAGTTTTCCGCGGAAACCCTGGCAACTCAGGCCGGTCCCACTGCTCCAGAAGGTGTCCAAGCTGCTGAGACATATCCGGGTTCCGAGTCTGCGCTTCAATGATGAACCATCGTCCGGCGGGGTGCTCGAGTTCAAGGTCATGCCTGAGGCGCTTAACAGTCTGGCTGTAGAGGTTCCTTTTCGTTCCTGAGAGGATGATGACTAGTGGGAAGCGATTGTCACAGGCCAGTGCGGCAACAGTCGTGAATGAGAGTGTCTTGCCACTCTGGACGTAGCCCACAACGAGCCCGGTCTCTTGAGCATCGTCTTGCTCGTTGGGAGATACGCATCGAGCAATGATCTCCACAGCAGACTGCATGATTTCGGCGCGAGCGCTCTCGGGCAGACCCATTCTGGCGGATCGCTGCAGCAGACTCTGAGCTTCACCGTTCTCCATCAACCGGGGGCGCCATCGCCATCCAACAGGGAACTTCTCTGCAACCTCGCGGACGACCTCGATTCGGTCTTCGTCATTCATTTCATCCTCCATCACATCACTGGCCCTAGGGCCTAGAGAATACGTTGACGAGTAGTTCATTGAACCGCCTTCTGACCTCTCCTGCCTGCCGAGCCCCAGCCTCGCGGGCCGTGATCTCAGCGATTGCCAGGCAGGCAGCAATCCTTGTGAGCAACTCGATGTTCTCGTATTCGACACCCACGTAGCGCTCAGAGAAAGGATGCCCCAGCGACATGCGTAGCCGGATGACGTCGTGAGCGTCGCCTTGGTTGGATTCCACATGCTCAGCCACCTCGAACCAGTCCCGCACATGGGTAAGATCGTTGGAGATCTCGACGGTGACTCGCCAACTCCGTGAGCGGTACGTTAGCTCAATAGTCGCGGGGAACAGTTCGGTGCCAGGCGAGAGATCATCGGGCAGCGTGCTCTCAGTGGGAATTAGCCTGTCGACGCCGGAGCGAGTAAGCTCCCGGCCCAACACGTCGGCAGTTCCTTTCGCGGCGCTCTCGGCCTCAGATCGCAGCGTGCTCTCGGGTGACCGGATGGCTCCGGCTCTGAAGCGCCTCGCCTGCCGTATCAGCGGAAGTGGCTCGTTGTCAGCGTACTCGCGGAGAAGGTCAACGAAAGGTTCCTCATGCTCCTCCCAGCGAAACCCATCCTTGGTGTGAGAAATGTCGAACCCCTCAAGCGTGAGTTCACCAAAGAGGCGCTGGTACTCGTACGAGTTTGATGCGCCGAATATCGCACGCGGCCGGTAGGTCTCGTCTCCACTGCCCTCGATCAGGCGCCTCCGACGGAAGAGTGCCAGCCCTGCGTTTGCTGTGCTTGCGACTGCTCGTAGCGCCAGGAAGCCGTGCGCCCGAAGACCGCCTCCGAGGTCAAAGTCGATTGACTTGTGCCAAAGCTGGTGCTCTCCCTCAGGATCGTCGAATTTCGGGGCCTTGAGCACCTCTACCTCCTCTGGGACCAGTAGCTGCTCAAGGTTCGTACCGTGCTGAAACACTAGCTCCAGTGAGCCGTCACGCAGAAACATGCGATAGATGCTGGCGAGGTGATCTCGGACTTTTCCGATTGTCCTTCCGTAGGGCGGGCGATGGAGGCCAGATACGACTATCTCAGTGCCATGCTCCTCCGGCGGAGCAGGGAATGTCTCTGGCTGTACCGTCTCTAGTCTCTTCTCGATTATTTCGTTGAAGTCGAGGATGATCTCGCGCCGAAAAGGCTCACCAAGCGCCTTGGAGCGCACCGTAAGCCGACGACCAAACCAGGCGGCGGCTGTCTTCATGCCCATCCCAAACTCGGCCAGACCAGATGTCTTCGGGGGAGGCTCTGCTGGGCGCAGCGCCCGTGCCCACTCGTCGCGATAGATGCCCGCCGCATTGTCCGAGACCTGAATGAAGCCATCTTCGGATGTGTCTATCTTCACCTTGACGCGAAGCTTGGCCGCTTGCCCTTCTACTTGGGCAAGCTCCTGCTGGTGGTCCTGGAAGCTCTGAATGGCGTTGTCTACGAACTCCGCCGCAGCGAACCAGGGCCGATAGTTCAGGTGCCGGAACACCCCTAGAACGCTCACCTCAGGCCGAATGTCGATTGACTCGACATCTGGTGTGGACGACGTCCCGCTGTCGGCCTCTATCTCGTCATCTGGTTTGGGTGTCAGTTGGTCCATCTGGACTCTCCGTTATAGAGTCGCCAATGCAGAGGAGCCTAGCCGCGATCCGGTAGACCACACCAACATGCACGGCGTTGCCTAGCGCCCTGAAAGTTGCCGTTCGAGAGTCTGGTACGTGAAATTCATCTGAAAAGCCCTGCAGGCGTAGACCTTCTACCCGTGAGAGGTGTCGACGCATCGGCCCCAGAATAGGAATCTGCGTTGACGTCATCGCGACAAGCGACGGGCTGTTTCGATACCTCTTCACTCGGAGGCCTGATGGCCTGAACTGAAGAATGTGTTGCCACAGGTCTCTGACCTCACCTTGGCAGTTCCACTCCAGCTTTCGGAGAGAGGGAGGAAATGACCGCAACCCTAGGACCCAATCCGAGGGAAGCTCGCTCCGTATTGAAGACAGCCATGCTCGGTTGGCATTGATGAATCTAACCTTCCACTGAGGGAACCGTCCGACTCTACGCTTGGCGTAGCTTGGGAGAGCCTCAAAGCCGTTCGGCGTCATTTCCGTGCCGTTCTTGAGGGCGACTCCATTGCCAGCGCCGAGCACATGGGCCCAGGGAGTCATGTCTTCATAGGGATATGTGGAGTCAATCTCGTCTCCCCAGATCGGGAATGACGGCAGTACGACATTCTCTTCGGACAACGCTCCCAGGAAAGTGTTCCAGTGCTCGATACAACGGCGGTGCTGGTCGACGATCTGTGTCTCCTTTCGGTCACGCTCCGTTAGCTCGCCACAGGACTGAACGACATCGTTCATCGAGGTGATTGCCAGCCGGTTTCTGGAAGGGAAGATGTCCTTCGGAACGCTTACGTGTGAAGCCACCGCGAAAAAGCGCTCGCGGTGATGTGGGAAGCCTAGATGGTGAGGTGAGAGTAGCCCTTCACCGCCACTGGCCATGTGTTCAGTCGCGCTAACGTGGTAGCCAAGTCCTCTCAAGCTAGACTTGACGATACGCCACGTTCGCCCCTCGTCGTGGCGCTCGAAGTTGCCAACATTCTCTAGGATCACGTAGCTGGGTCGGTGCCACTTCAAGATGTCGAGAATCTCGTGAAATAGGGTTCCGGATGTCTCGTCGTTCAATCCAGCCTGAGTCCCCGACTTGGAGAAAGGCTGACATGGAAACCCGGCACATAGCACGTCGTGAGGGGGCACGTGATGCTTGGAAGCACGAATGTCGCCTTGGACTTCCGGCCCATGAGAAAAGTTTCGGCGATAGACCTCACGCAGCACAGGGTCTGCCTCGCATGCGAAGACGCACTCGTGTCCGAGTCGCTCTAGCGCAACACGGAAGCCGCCGAGGCCAGCGAACAGGTCAACGAATCTCATCTGACTCGCTCCTCTCGGCGGCGAGGTCACCAGCCCGGCCCAAAGCCTGCGAAGGTGGGTTCTCATCGACCATCTCCTCGCCCCTCGCCAGACCTGTGAGCATGAGAAGATCGCGCATGGCGCTGGCGATGTTGGCCTCGGGCTCGCCGTTGTCATGCGTACGCAGTATCTCGGCGCGAGGGTCGTTGTAGTCTGTCTGTGTAGCCACTAAATCCCTTTAGGGAACCGAAGCCCCATGAAGATATTAGTTCCGCTGCCGCTCCGGTGAGTGAGCGACCACTTCACCGAGCTTGTGAGAGAGACGGTCTTCCGCCGTCTCCAGATCGTACTGGCTTTGCAAACCCATCCAGAACTCTGCGGAGTTGCCAAAGAAGCGGGAAAACAGCAGTGCAGTCTCCGCCGAGATTGACCGCTCACCGTGAACGATGGCGTGAACCCGGCGCGGGTCCACACCGATGGATTTGGCCAACCGGTATTGGGAGACGTTCATCGGTCGGAGGAACTCCTCGTTGAGTATCTCCCCCGGATGAATCGGCGGCAGCCGCTCGGCGTTGTCAACGACATGGTTCGTCATAATTTTGTTCTCTCCTACGCTGGCGCTCAGTGATAGTCCACTATCTCGACCTGGTGAGCATCCCCATCGTCCCAGACAAAGCAGATGCGCCACCGGTCGTTGATGCGGACGCTGTGCTGTCCCTCCCGGTCTCCCGAAAGGGCTTCCAGCCGGTTGCCCGGTGGCACCCTCAGGTCGTTCAGGTTCGAGGCGTTGTTGATGATCATCAACTTCACCTGCGCCCGCCGCTGGATATGGGCCGGGAATCTACGGACTCGCCGCCGTTCGGCGATGGCCTGCGTATCCCTGTCCCGATAGCTCCGTATCACTGAGATATACTAGCACTCTGCGCTATTAGCGTCAATGGCTATGCATGGCTGTTCATGCTTCAGGGGACTAGAAGGAGACGGAAGACAAAAAAAGGGTCGTATATGTGTGCGTCGAGAAATATGCAAAGGAGAGTCAACTCCCTGAAACACAAAAAGGCCCCACATACGCTTGGGCGGGGGTGGTCGTCGCAACGACCACCCCCGTATCTCTCGCGGTCAGCGTCCCGCGCCAACCGTCTCCCGTTTCTGCTCTTGGCTGAGCGCCCACTCGAACATGGACATGCTCGCGGTCTGGGGCTTGCGGCTGCGGCTCTTCGGCTTCACCGGCTCCTCCGCCATGAACTCGGCCCAGGAGAACAGCGACTGCTGCGGTTCATCAACCTCGTCGTGGCGACCGTTGGTCCCGTTGCCGCTGATGGACACAGGCACGTGACCGTTGCCGTTCCGGCTGTGAGCCGGAACAAGCTCGACCGTCGGCCCGATACCGTCGGAGTGGTGTCCATTGCCGTTGACCTGTATGGTTTCAGGCTCGACCTCGACGACCTTCCACCCGTCGTCCACCAGCAGTTCCTCGGCGGCAGTTTCGGCGTCTCGCGCCTGGGCGAACACCTCCTCCACCGTCTCGGCGTCGGTGTCCTCCTCGCCGCTTACGATCTTGCGGGCCAG
>JAAXHZ010000246.1 GCA_012270625.1 Dehalococcoidia bacterium
GCGCAGTTGTCCTCGATGCAGCCGTGTCCCTCTCCGAAGTCGTAGTGGAGCTCTGAGCACGGGCCGCACGGTCCCTCGTCGCCCGCGGGTCCCCACCAGTTCTCGTCGTCTCCGTAGCTGTACACACGGTCACGGGGTATGCCCTTGGCGACCCACAGCTCGCGGGTCTCGTCGTCGGTGTCGTGCACAGCAGCCGCGAACTTGTCGAGCGGTATGCCGTAGCCCTCGGTCATCAGCTCGATTGCGAAGTCCACAGCCTCCCTCTTGAAGTAGTCGCCGATGCTGAAGTTGCCGAGCATCTCGAAGAGGGTGTTGTGAGTGGCGTCTCCGACCTCTTCGATGTCGGGTGTGCGGAAGCACTTCTGCGACGTTGTGAGTCTGCGATTGGGCGGCTCGGCCTCGCCGGTGAAGTACGACTTGAACTGCACCATGCCGGCGGAGGTGAACAGCAGGGTGGGGTCGCCGACTGGAATCAGGGATGAGCTGGCCATCCGGCTGTGGCCCTTCGACTCGAAGTAGCTCAGGAAGGTCTCTCGTATTTTCTCGCTTGTCCAGCTTCCGCCCCGTATCGAAGTACGGGGTGACGTTCTTTCGTGGGAATGAGGGTCGGTTGTCATGTCTCTATTCTCTTCTCACATGGCAGGTTTTCTGTAAGTGATCTTTTCAGTCAGGGCATGACTCGCATATGACGCAGGTCGGCCCTGTAGGGAAAGTGAAACATGGGAAGGGGGGATGCGCCGGTGAGTCTCGCATCCCCGGCCTGCGCCTGGGCAGGCTCTTGGGGATCACGCCGCCACAAGGCGGGAATTCGCTATTAGCGAACCCGCCTGCACACACCTCTCAACCCCGGATCGGGTCCGGGGCATGCTCTTGGAATGTCTCCGAATCAACACAAGCTCACGTGATGGCGTTGGGTACGAGTGGATTGTAGGTGAGGGGTCGAGGGGGTGTCAATTTTCGAGGAGTGAGTGGAGAGGAGTGAGGAGTGAGAGCCTCACGCTGACCGCACTCGTCTAGCTCTGAGTGTTCTGTACTATAATGGCCGGCACCGGATTGGGAAGTGGAGAGGGAGGTGATTTGCTTTGTACGTCTGCGGTATCTGCTTGTGCTTGACCTGAATGAGCTTGGAGACGGCTCGATACCGGGCATCACGCCTGAGTGGGGGGCCATGCTCGCCCAGGGGGCGGCTGTATGCTTGGAGTCGCAGGAGCATGCTCAGGGTGTGATGCTGGCTGTTCGTGGCGACGTAATGAGCAGCCAGCCAGTAACATGGTCACCCGTTACCGATCAAGCGCTTAGGACATGGGCCGAGCCTAGAGTAGCCACCGAACGCGGTGCAGAAGCCATAGCGGTGCTGCTCGCGCAACGAGAGACTGACCACACGGTGATCGAAATGTCACGGCAGGGTACGGGGTTCGACTTCTGGTTGGGCGAGGAGTCTGGCATAGCTCTACAGCGTAAAGCGAGGTTGGAGGTCTCAGGTATTCGACAGGGTAACGACGGGGATGTAAGGGCGAGGGTGAGACAGAAGCTACGCCAGATCGAACGATACAATTCCCGGTATGGTGACATGCAAGCCTGGGTAATAGTAGTCGAATTCGGAAGACCGCTTGCTGAGGTGCATATGACATGAGTTTGATGACTGACGTTCACCGCAAGGCTATGGACTTTGCGGCGAGGGGCCTCATGGCTAGAATGCGTGGCGATATCGAGGAGGCCGCCGCTTACTTCGAGCAGGCTCTCGAGAACGAATTGGTTGCGCTCGATGAGCTCGATAGGCTGGGTAATAAGGTCGAACCTACCTATTCTGTCTTGCATCGAAGCGCGGCGACCCTGGCCCTAGACTGCCACGACTTCCGCCTTGCTGAGAAGCTCGCTAGTAAGGCCCTGGCGGCTGATCCGCCCCCAGCGATCGCCGATGAGCTGCGCGATGTCATAGAACAGGCGAAGTCCTACCAGCACCTCGAATTGAAAGGGGTGAAACTCGAGCAGTCCGATAGAACAGCTATCGTTCGCCGAAGCACTGGACACTCCGGGAATCGTGGATGAGTTTATGCACCTTATGGAACTCGTGAACGACTCACAGATCGAGGCGATACAGGAGCGAATCCCGGACCCTGCCTACCAGCGGAACTTCCTCGCTTTGGCGAAGAAGATAGCGCCTGATGGGAAGCGTATCAATCAAGTCGGCTTTACTGTGGTCCGTCTTGGAGAACAGCGTTCGGTAGCGTTCACGCGGCCCGCCGCTGACATCAAGCAGGGGGCGATTACTCAGAAATCCGAGCCAGACCCTGTCATTCCTCAACCGTTGATTGGAATGCTACTTGGCGCAGATGCGACGAGAGCGGATGGTGACCGCATAAAGGTTGTAGGCGACAATGGAAAGACACACGAACTGCGCGTTCGGGAAGGGCTGGGCGACATCGTGCGTCCTATGTGGGATACGAAAGTTGAGGTCACATGGTCCCGAGAGAGCAACAATGTGTTTCTCGAGGACATTGATCCTGCAGATCCACCTTGATCACTCGCCCCAGACGCGGCTGCTTGTGTCTTGAATCTTCTTCTCGAAGCGAGTGATTTCGGCTTGTGCTTGACCTGAACGAACTGGGAGGTGGCCTTCCCGCGATAACTCCCAGCTTTGGCATGGCGATGGCGGAGGTGGCGGGAGTCTGCCTGGAATCGGAAGGTCATGCGCAGCATTAGGAAATGAGTACAGCTAAAGAGCTACATGATCGAGCCATGGATCTCGTCGAGACAGCAATCTTGGAACGGGTTCGTGGCAATGCAGAACTGACAACTCAACTCTATACTGAGGCGCTGAAACTGGGGCTTGCCGCGATAGCGGAACTGGAAAATCGAGGCGAGACATCGGAGCCGACCTGGTCGGTGCTTCACCGCAGCGCGGGATGGATGGCGTTCAACAGTAACCAGTTTCGACGAGCCGAGCAACTTGCCAGCAAGGCATTGGCGGGCGAGCCTCATCCAGAGATAGCCGAGGAGCTTCGGGAGCTTCTCAAACAAGTCTTCGAGCGAATACCTCCCCGGAGATAAGATACGGCCTGATGCACGGTGAGCCCCCGCCGCTGGAGTTGACCTGCCTGTACGGCCCGCACTGGCAACCACTCGGAACGGGCGACTCAGTAGCTTGAACTCTTAGAATTTCTGATCGATACTCTACATACGAAAAGATCAGCACATTCACACAGAGCCGTCAGGATTTGCCTCTAAAGAACTGTTGTGCTAATATATATTGTAGTAGGATCGACTGTAGGGTCTCAGGGAGCGTTCAGCTTGGTCACCAAGCGGTATCACGAGATCAGGGATGCCATTCACGGCTTCGTAAGACTGGACAGTGATGAGCGGCGTGTCCTCGATTCACCCCCGATCCAGCGGCTGAGAAATATCCACCAGCTTGCGATGTCCTACCTGGTTTATCCGGGAGCGACACACAAGAGATTCGAACACAGTCTGGGTGTCATGGAATTGGCTGGCAGGGTCTTTGATGTCGTTACCATCCAGGATATTCATGAGGCTGTGGTCAATGTGATCCGCAATGTGCCCGGTGGTATGGACTACTGGCGGAGGGTCGTCAGAATGGCAGCTCTATGTCATGACATAGGGCACCCGCCGTTCTCCCATGCTGCTGAGAAAGAGTTGCTCCCGGAAGGCAAGAGTCACGAATCTATGACAGTTGCTCTAATCCTCAGCGACTCCATGGCAGAGGTGTGGGACTCGATGAGGCCCGGACTCAAGCCCATTGATATTGCGAAGGTGTCTGTTGGACAGGATAAACTGCGTGACGAGGAGTTCACAGACTGGGAGAATCTGCTGTCTGAGATCATTGCCAGCGGCGCGTTGGGCGTGGACAGGATGGACTATCTTCTTAGAGACTCCCTTCATGCTGGCGTTGCGTATGGTAGATTCGACCACTATCGATTGATAGACACTATGAGGATTCTGCCGGCAGGTGAGAACTCCGATGAGCCGACGCTCGGCATAGAATCTGGCGGCATACATTCAACTGAAGCACTCCTCTTGGCCAGGTACTTCATGTTCATGCAGGTGTATGAGCACCCTGTTCGGATAGCCTATGATATTCACCTTGCGGAGTTTCTCGGTGAATGGCTCCCTAGTGGACAGTTTCCCCTCAATGAGGAAGAATTTCTGAAGTTGAACGACAACAAGGTACTTGAGGCGATCGCGGAGTCGGCTCGGAACCCTGGCTGCCAGGGGCAAGAACACGCAGCCCGGATAATAGAACGCAATCACTTCAAGCGAGTGTACTCTCCGACTCTTGCTGATAAAAGGGATCACGGAAGTCCTGTGGAAGCGGTGGCCAGAGCGTGTGCAGGAAGATATGGTGAGACGAATGTCAGAAGGCGAGAGGCTCGCCCACCTGACGAGGAGCAGCAGCAATTCCCAGTTCTGTGTCCAGATGGCACTGTAGAGTCATCACACGCTCTGTCAGCGCCTCTCAGCAACATACCAGCGGTGGATGCTGAGTATGTCCTGATCGCCCCAGAGTATGCAGAGGAAGCGAGCAAGTGGATTCGTTCGGAAAAAGACTCAATCCTAGCGTGAGCCGCATAGGGGAATGACTATGGAACGGATCGGAGAACAGGAGCGCAGAACCCTGATTTGCCATCTTGTCGAGGAGATGCGGAAAGCGGACAGTTGGGCTGGCCAAACCCAGATACAGAAGTCGGTCGTGTTTCTTCAGGAGTTGCTAGGAGTGCCGATGGGATACGACTTTATCCTATACAAGCACGGTCCGTTTAGTTTCGAACTCCGAAGCGAACTGGCCATCATGCGCGTTCGCCTCCAGTTGGATCTGGAACCGCATCGCTGGTATGGACCATCATTCGTTCTGGAAGTTTGGGGCAGAAAGGCGTTGGAGCTTTCCACAAAATACGATGATGCTATCGAGTTCGTGGCCAAGGAAATCTCGGTCAAAGACACACGCTCCCTCGAACGAATCTCGACTGCGTTCTTCCTTCAGAATAAATACCCATCACGAAACGCCAGCCAGACTGCCTCTGAGGTTAACCGACTCAAACCGCACATCAGTACCGAACAGGCTCTCCGGGCGATCGAGGAAGTTGACGAGCTCAGACAGAGGGCGGCAGCAATAAAGTCCTGAGAGTCAAGAACTTCACCGGTGTATTACTCGTCCCAGACGCGGCTGATTGTGTCCTGAATCTTCTTATCGAAGCGGGTGATCTCGGCCCGTGCTCCGTTGATGACCTTCTGGTAGCCCTCGATTTCTGCGACGATCTCCTTCTGTACCTCAAGGGGTGGGAGGGGGGAACCGGAGTGATGAATGTTGTTTCGCGTTTGTGTTTGTGAGTGTACTGGTCTTTGAGTTACTGAGAATCCACTCACGCTAGGAATCCGAGGTAAGAACGATGTAGTCCTCGCCGACCGTCTCGTCCACGCAAATAACACCCTGAACGCTGGCTCCTCGCTTTTGTGGGAATGTCAGGAGGGATATGCCTGCCAATCCTGATATAGATTCAGTCGCGAATGTCGGCGGTCCAGGTGATGGTGATGGCGTCTTTGACGCTTTCGTGGGCGGGACATCCCTGGGGGTGGACGCGCAGCGCCCTGTTGGCGGCTTCTCGCTTGTCCTCCGGTACGGGGAACTCGTAGTGGACGTTGATACTGGTGATTCTGATCGTCTGTCCAGCGCTCTCTATTCTGCCTTCGACAGTGGCGACGTAGTCCTCGGGGGCGACTTCGATTCCACGCACCGCAAGGGCGCGTCTCAGGGTGCCGTACATTCAACCGCCGACGGCTGAGACGATGTGGTCGAGCGTGGACGCGATCGGTGGCGCGTTTTCAGGCACGCCGTAGTGACTCTTGAGCTCGCCCTGGACTCCGTACACTACCGGAGCGGGGACGTCGCCGGTGTAGGCGTGTCTGAGTCCATGGTTCATCTCCATGCGGTTGCGGGATATGTACAGGAATTCGTCTGCCATAAGTGTTTCCTCAGTGAGTATGGATGCTGTACCAGTTTGGTAGGTGAACATTTCACCCTCACCCTAACCCTCTCCCTGAGGGAGAGGGGATCTCGGACCCCACAGGGAGATACCGACTAAGCTGATACAGCTTCGTGTGTATGGATCTGGGGCCTATTATACATGTGTATCTGTGTGTCATTCCGCTTGAGGCGAACGGCCTCACAGGGTAGTATGCCCGCTGGAGAGTTGTTGTGATTGCCCTGTTTCGATCTCTGAAGCCATACGTGATTGTGTTCACCGCCAGCGGGTGCACACTTATCATCGAGATCGTCGCCGGGCGGATCCTCGCGCCCACGATTGGCGTATCGCTTTACACCTGGACGAGCATCATCGGGATCGTGCTGGCTGGGATCAGCGTCGGCAACTATATAGGCGGCAGGGTCGCCGACAGATACCCCTCGCCGTCCACTGTAGGGCTGATACTGCTCGCTGGCGGCGTCGCGAGTCTTGGGATACTGCCAGTGGACCATTTCGTGTCCGACAGGTTCCTGGCTCTGCCTATCATCCCGCGTATAGTGATGCTGACCATCGCGCTGTTCCTTGTGCCAAGCGTCATACTGGGCATGGTGACGCCGGTGGTAATCAAGCTACGCCTGGCCGATCTCGCGGAGACCGGCAACGTGGTGGGCAAGATGTACGCGGTGTCCACGGCGGGCAGCATCCTGGGCACCTTTCTCACAGGATTCGTGCTTGTGCAGCTTTTCGGCACACGGCTGGTCATCCTGATCGTTTCGCTGGTGCTGGTGGGAATGGCGATTGCATTGGGGAACCTGTGGCGCGTGCGAATTCCGGGGGCCGCGTTGGGGGTGGTGTTCGTCGCGATAATCGGCGTGAGCGTCGTGGGCGAGGCGCTGGACAGCGGCTGCGAGAGGGAGAGCAACTACTATTGCATCAAGGTCAGGGCGCGCGACATCGAGGATCGGGAGATCAGGGTGCTCTACCTGGACGCGCTCGTTCACAGCTACGTAGATACGGATGATCCGATGTTTCTGCACTACTCATACGAGAAGGTGTTCGGGGATATCGCTACGACGGTCGCGCACAGTGACCCTGAGCTGGACACGCTGTTCATAGGTGGCGGGGGCTACACGATGCCCAAGTTCATGGAGGCGCTGTTTCCTGGGGCGAACCTGGAAGTGGTGGAGATAGATCCAGAGGTCACGCAGGTCGCCTTCGAGTACCTGGCGCTGCCGCCCGACACGAACATCGTGACCTATACGGAGGATGCCAGGACCAAGCTGCAGGAGCTGCCTAAGGGAAAGTACGAGTTCGTAGTAGGCGACGCATTCAACGACGTGTCGGTGCCGTACCACCTGACCACGCTGGAGTTCAACGAGATGGTGCGCGGTCTGCTGTCCGACGACGGCGTGTACGCTATCAACGTGGTGGACAGGATGTACTCGGGTCGGTTCCTGCGGTCGGTGGTGCACACGCTCCAGCGCTCGTTCCCGCACGTGTACGTCATGCGGGACGACTCCAGGTGGGACAGTGACGACCGCTACACGTTCATAGTGGCCGCGTCCATGAAGCCGATCAGCGCGGTCGAGATAACGAGCGCTAATCTGTTCCAGGGGAGAGGGACGCCGGTAACGCAGCTCATGCCGGAGGCGGCTTTCGCGTCGTGGATCGCGGACGAGCGTAAGGTGGCGCTGACGGACGACTTCGTGCCGGTGGACGGTATGCTTGCGCCGCTGTATCTGCAGAGTCGGGCGGAGCGCCAATAGCCTCACTTGTTAGCGCCAAGAGACCTCATCAAGTGATGTGTATGCCTATGATATATAATGGCGACCTAGACGGTGTTGGAGATCGGAAGGGAAGTGGGGTAGGAGATGCGCCAATTCATAGCGCGCCGGGTTGTACTTGCGCTGCTTACAATGTTGGTCGTCTCGTTCTTGGTGTTCAGCATCTCCAGGTTGCACGGCGATCCGAGAAATCTGCTTTACGCAGCGGATGCGATTGAGTTCGACCAAGAGCAGTGGGATGCGCTTGGCAGGCAGCTTGGTCTGGATAAGCCGTTTGCCGTCCAATACGCTATCTTCATCGGCAACCTTCTGAGGGGTGACCTCGGCGAGTCCATCTGGCGCTACAAGCCGGTCACGGAGGTGCTGTGGGAGCGTATTCCGGCTACGGCACAGCTTGCCTTGGGCGGGTTCCTGTTTTCACTGCTGGCGATCCCACTGGGTGTGGTCTCGGCGGTGAAGCGGGGTTCGATCTGGGACATCCTCGCCAGAACGATCGCGGTGCTGGGCCAGTCGATGCCGGGCTTCTGGGTCGGGATAATGTTGATCTTCGTGTTCGCCGTGAACCTGGAGTGGCTCCCGACTTCCCGACGCGGCGACATCACTCACTATGTGCTGCCCACCGTTACTTTGGGCATTTTCCCGCTGTCGGGCATCCTGCGTCTGGTACGGTCGTCAATGCTGGACGTGATGGACTCCGAGTTCATCAAGCTGGCGAGGGCAAAAGGCGCGGCCAACGCGAGGATAGTCTGGAAGCACGCCTTTCGTAACGCGCTTATCGCGCCGCTCACATTCAGCGGTCTGCTGATTGCTGGTCTTCTGACCGGTTCGATCATCACCGAGACGGTGTTCGCATGGCCGGGTCTTGGGCTTCTCGCAATCGGAGGGGTACAGAATTCCGACTATCCTGTGACCCAAGGCGTTGTTCTGGTGTTCACAGCATTTTATGTCCTGGCATCTTTTGGAGTGGACCTGGCCTACGCGTTCATCGATCCTCGAATTCGGCTGTCATAGAGTCCCACGAAATGAACGAGACAATAGTGGTAGGGACATCCGGCAGAAACGGCCTGGCTGGCAAGCTTGCCGAAGTCCTTGACTTCATGCGTAGGTGGCCGGTCATTTCGGTCGTGATTCTTGTCGTTGCCGCATTCGCGGCCATAACCGCAACCACGCTCGCGCCCCACAATCCCAGAGTTGGCGACCTGGATGCCAAGTTCACGCCACCGATCTGGTCAGAAGGCGGGTCTGGGGAATACGTCTTCGGAACGGACCACTTGGGTCGGGATATTCTTTCGAGGCTGATGTTCGGAGCAAGGATTTCACTGTCCATCACGGCGGCATCGGTGTTCATAGGCGGCGCGATAGGCGTAGTAACTGGTCTTATCTCCGGCTACTATGGGGGATGGGTGGATGAGGCGATTATGAGGATCGTGGATATCTTCCTCGCGTTTCCCCTGATCCTACTGGCCTTGGCTCTAGTAGCTGTCTTTGGGGATAGTGTCATCTTGGTGACAATCCTGCTGGTGTCCTGGGTGTGGACAAGCTTTGCGCGTCAGGTCAGGGGTGAGACGCTCCAACTCAAGGAGTTGGAGTACGTCAAGCTGGCACGAGTGGCTGGCGCGACGACGTGGCGAATAGTGTTCAGGCACATATTCCCGGGCACGTTCAACACGACGCTGGTCATCGGCAGTCTGCGTGTCGGATTTGTCATATTGGTCGAGGCGTCGCTGAGCTTCCTGGGAGCTGGTGTGCCAGTTTCCACTCCCACGTGGGGATCCATGACTTCAGATGGCCGGCAGTATATCGAAAACGCTTGGTGGATCTCGTTCATGCCGGGAATGGCGATTCTGCTTGTGGTCGTAGCAGCCAACTTTCTGGGGGACTGGCTTCGTGACAGACTCGATCCCAGGTTGAGGCAGATATAGAAGTAGGTGACACCCCGATGTGAAAAGGCTCCGACCTCAAACGAGGTGCAGAGCCTTTTGGTTGGTTGCTGTCCTGAGGAGAGGACTGATGCCTTTGTTCAGCCCCCTCTGTGTTTTGGGTGTCCGTTACTTTGCGTGAGTGACGGTCTCCCAGCTGTTGGGGTGCCCGCCGGGGCCTCCGACTATTGTCCAGTCGCCCACGTTGGAACCGCTGACGAACCAGCGATCGACCTGCGCCACAGAGATACCATACTGATTCTCAAAGCCAATCTCCGCATACTCGGTAGTGAGCTTCCGAAGCTCATCCAGGCTGAAGCCGAGATCTGCGGTCTTGTCGACGTACTCCTTGTACTCGGGGATGTTAATGTTACCACCGCCGAGGGCAGTCAACTGAATGTGCAGTGGGTAGGGCTCTCTGCTACCGCAGCCGACATTAAGCTCTTGCCAGTTCTTCTCTTGGTTTCGCGCGATTGCTGCCGCGATCTCCACCCTAGAAACGGTGGTACTGATGCCGACATTTTCCAGCATGGGGGCAACTGCCTCGGAGATCTCGACGACCTCGGGCCTTGCGCCGGTGGTCACTATGAGCTCGGCGTCGAATCCGTCAGGGAATCCTGCTTCAGCAAGTAGCTCCTTGGCGCGCGCCACGTCCCCTTGCGGAGGCAACTCCTTTTCCCAGCGGTCGTGTGTGCCTTCTTCGAGCCAGAGTCCGTCACTGTCGCGAAGGAAGCGATGGGAGAACAGGGTCTTCCCGTGGCCGGCGAGTACGTTTCTCACGATCGAGTCTTTATCGATCGCAAGGGCCATAGCCCTCCTCACCTTCCTAGACCGCTCCATTGACGCGGGATCGTCGATGTCGCCGATCCAGGGGTGGTCATCGATCCACTCTTGGAATGCTGCTTGGCCCTCGGCTTTCTTGCGCGTGTAGATGCTTTCTATCGGCGCGTTGTCTCGGTAGCGGTCAACGGGCTCGTAGTACTGTCCTGTCGGAAACAGTCCGCAGTACGCTCCGGCGAACCCCATGGAATGGCCCTTGAGGTCCGAACCCGAGGTCAGGTCGTCCAAGCTCGCTAATGGTACTTCGGTGATGTCAACCTCGCCCGTTCGTACTTGGGCTATACGAGTAGCTGCCTCTCTGACCTCGAAGATTGACAGTTGGTCGAAGTGCGCAGTCGAACGCCAGTGGTCCCGAACGGCCTCCAGTTCGACCTTGTCCTCGGTGGCGAACTCCATCATCTCGAACGGGCCGGCGCCGACGTCCAGGGCTGGAGTCTCACCCTCTTGCTCAAGGTACTTCTTGGAGAAGGTGTTAAACACGGTTGGGGCCGCCGCAGTGAAGTTCCTCCAGTAGAGGTAGAACAGTGGTGCGGGGTCCTTCCATGGGATGAAGACTGTGTAGTTGTCCTTCACTTCCCACTGATCCCAGTGGAAGCGTGTAAATGCGATGTTGACGAATTTGCTGTCTTCACGCATGGTCTCATTGCCGGACCACGCGACATCTTCGGCAGTGAGCTCGCCCCAGCCCTTGTGGAATTGCAGACCCTCTCGCAGCTGCACCGTTATTCCGTCGTCGCCAACCTCCCAACCCTTGTACAGCCGTGGCTCGTTGTTGCCATCTGGAGTCATAACCGCAGGGGGTTCGTGGACACCGAATGCCCAACGGTTGCTCTCGTTGGGCCAGGTGAGCTGGGACGGGTAGAACTGAGGCAGGCCGATGCGCTGCTGGGCTACACGCAGGTGTCCTTGGGGACCTTCCATCACAGTGGTCTCAGGAGCTTTCGCAGGCGCCGGAGCGGGAGCTGCGGTCGGCTGGGGCGCCTGAGCGGCCGGAGCCTGCGCTGGCGCAGTGGGCGCCTCTTCGGCTTCTTCGGAGGTACAGGCCAATGCCAGAACAGCGACCACCGCTATCACGATCCAAACCAGATGTCGTATATGATTAACTCCCATAAGGCTATCCCTCCCCACTACGTCGTCCTGTTTGTGTTGACCTTATCTGTTCGCATTTCCTCCTGGGTTTGCTCAAATCTCCAGCACAGTACATGGCTGGGATGGTCCAAACCGTATCATTGCCTCAAACAGGTGTCAACGAACGCGGCACAATCGGTCGCCGACGGGACTCGTTCGACATCTCGGCGCTCAGATTCGTGAGGCCGACCGGGACGGGTCAGTGACCCCGCATCTGCCGGAGCTCCGCCTCCAGCTCTCTGACGCGAGCCTCGGCCCGCAGCCGAGCGGTCCGCTCATCGTCGGCGCGGTCTCGCTCGTCATCGGCGCGGGCGCGCTCGTCGTCGAAGGTCACGATGTGACGACCTGTCGCTGGGTCGTACCACTCCAGCTGACCATCATGCCACCGTATGCTCAAGTCCAACACCGCACTGTAGCCCTGCCAGATGTCTTCCGACACACGCTCGATCGGTATCGGCTCGTACACTCCACCCACCAGCAGGTCTCCGGCCAGACGCACACCGTGATACTCACCTGTCTTGTCGAAACGCCAGTACTCAGGAATGCCAAGCGCGGCATAAGCGTCTCGCTTCTCACCAGTGTCCTCGCGACCTGTGGCGCGCGAGGCGATCTCCAGCACGAAGTCAGGCGGCTT
>JAAXHZ010000247.1 GCA_012270625.1 Dehalococcoidia bacterium
CGCAGGGCCAGCCATAAGCGTAGTGCATTGTTCCTAGCGCGGGCTGAATGATCTCGGAGCTGACCGAGCCGCCTCGTTCTCTACCCTCCATCACCTTGCTGTGCCCATGCGCGCAGATGGACCATCCGGTCTCGTCCAGCGTTTCGTGGTCGCTCAGGCAATTGGCCAGGGAGGCGGAATCTACGCTTCCGTCTCCCTCAGCCATGAGAGTTGTGATTCTCTCGAACCGCACGGCCGTTGAGTCACAGGAGTCCGGGACGTTTCCGATTGCTGACATCGTCGGGGAGACCCAGTGGTTGGACCGTCCGACCCAGCCGCAGTCGGTCCGAGTCTCCACGTTCATCGACCGGGTGCTCACCTCTACGAGCGCCACCTCGCCCATCGCGTCGCCGAACAGGAAGTTGCCGTGAATCGCTCGTGGATAGCTCTCGAGAATGCCGATAGCGTCCTCCACAGACCGGGACTGGCTGAGCAGCA
The DNA here is from genome assembly GCA_012270625.1 of Dehalococcoidia bacterium. Next base: position 478 of record JAAXHZ010000247.1, read on the forward strand.
GTCTCCCAAACTGGTAGAACGGCAGGCCATAGGCGCTTTCGCTGTCAGGCTCGCACTCTGGATCAGGCCTGACAGCAGACCAGGTGTACCCGAACCCCTGGGCGTTGAGACCCCGAGTGTGCATTCTGTCAAAGCTGACGGGATTGCCATTGCTCGGAGAGATGATCTGTGTCGCAATGAACCGCTCTCCCTCAGGAGGATCGACGACGACAAGTCGAGTCCTCGTCGTGAACGGATCATCGCTGTTGCTCGCGATTAGCGATAGCCCGTCGACGGTAGAATCACCCGTGGCGCCAGCTATCGTGCAATTGTCGTCCAGCCAGTACCGTTTCGCCATGCCAACACCTCCTCCATTGCTCCACACTGTTCCATGACTGCCCAGCCATGATTCAGGTCTCCACAGCCCAAACCCATAGGCTGAACCGACATTCATGAATGAGGCCACGCTACCATCACCAGCGACGCGGGTCAATGCGCCGATGCAAGAGGAACCTGCCCCGGGTTAGTCGGTACCACATCCAGTGCATGATTGATGGCCCCGCCAGCGATCGATCAGGGCTCGGTGTACCCGTCGTATGGGCCTCATCTGGGACTCCCGTCAACTCCGCCGCGTCGATGAACGGCATCTGGCTTATGGAATCGAGCGGCTGTCGGGTCAGAGAGGGCCACATGTCGAGCCTGTCAAGATCGAGGCGTGTCCAACTGCCCAGCTTGGCGATTCTGAGGGTTGACAGGTAGATGGGACTACGAATCTGCCTCGAACACCAACTCTGGGATCACCACTTCCCAAGCATCGCACTGAAGTCCGTTCCGATACTGCGGCTCCGAACGCTCTCGGTCCCATGTGACGATGGCTGAGACCGTGGCAAACGCGCAACGCATGTCGTCAGGGGCCTTGAAACTACCAGCAAGCTGCCCTACGACTAACCCGTTGCGATTCAGAAGCTCCCATCGATTCCGTCTATCTCGCACCTCCAGCCGGTCGCCGGGCGAGAGCGCTGCAATGGCGCGATGCACTGGATGGTTAGGGCTCTTGTACCCCGCGAAGCTCAGAAAGACGTCACGCATGCTGAGCCGGCGATAGCGACGGGAGAGTTCCGGCGCTGGTGGTGGGAGCGCTACAGGCGCCGGGCGACTAAACACGGAGGGGCTGTCACGTAAGGAATCCCAGAGCGAGTTCTGTCCTTTGAGGCGCGCAAGGGCCAGTGTCTCCCGTGCACGGGTCATGGCTACATAGTACAGACGGCGCGTGGCATCCGCATCCTCGCTGCGGCCCCTACGGTCCCAGCCTCCATCCAACACAACCACGTGATCGAACTCCAGGCCCTTCGCGCGATGAGCGGTCAACAAGAGAAGCCCGCGCTGGCGGCCACGTACCTCCCGTGCCCACTCAGCCAGCCACTCGATGAAGGTGTCCACCGATGTTTCCACGCCGCTGGTCTCCAGGTCGTACTCGGCAATGGCTTCCGACAGCAGCTCGGCCCAGGGGCTGGAGGGCTGCTCGGCCAGCCAGTCGTTCAGGTCAGCGCTCCTCACCAACTGGGAGTCTCGCTTTCTTAGCCAGTTCACGAGCGACTGGGTTTCCCGCACATGCCAGACGCCCGAGAAGTCTTCATTTGCCATCTGCACTGGAATCCCCTCAAGCTCGCAGAGGCTGCGTACCGGTTCCAGATAGCTCCATTCGCGGGCCACAACTGCGCAGGCAGACCAGTTCCAATTGGAGGTGAGACCAGACAGCCGTTTCAACTCGGCCACCACCACCTGAGCCTGTGAGATCGGATTGTCGCCGGCCGGCAGTATCTGGACTCGACCGTAGGTGACCGGGTCCCTTTCAGACCACACACCGCCGGCAGGCTGCTTTTCGCGTGCCCGATCGACATGAATCGGATGCCCCGTCTTCATACGCTGTCGGGCGGGTTCGATAACCGCATTCGCGGCTGCGATGATGTGGTCGGTGGAGCGGTAGTTGTCGGTCAAGTAGGCGGGATTGGCTCCGTAGTCCGCCTCGAATCGACGAATGAACTCCACAGACGAGCCATTGAAGGCGTAGATGTTCTGATCGTCGTCTCCCACTGCGAAGAGACTCAGCTTGTCGTCCTCGTCGGGAAGGGTTCTGCCTGCCAGAGCAGAGATCAGCTCATACTGGTCGGGGCCAATGTCCTGGTACTCGTCCACCATTATCCATCGGAAGCCTGCCAGCAGTCGTGTCCGATACTCGTCCGCTTCATCAGAGGGCAATCCCTCTCCGCGCAGCAGAGCCACCGCCTCCCGAAGGATCTTTTGGAAGTCCCCGTCGTCCAGACGATTCGCACGTCCCGAGAAGCTGGCCCCGACCAGCCGCATGGCCAGCGCGTGACAGGTGAGCACCATCACGCCTCTGGCATCCTCGCCGATGAGCTCTGCAAGACGACGACGTATCTCAACTGCCGCGTGTCGATTATAGGCGAGGGCCAAGATGCTGCGAGGGTTCTCGCGCCTTGCGCGGATCAGGTAGGCGATCCGGTGCACCAGCACCCGCGTCTTGCCAGAACCTGGACCAGCGAGCACAAGCACGTTCGTCTGCTCTCGGTCGTCTGCGACGATGCGGCGTTGAATGGGATTGTTCAAGCTCTCGACGATTGCTCGCCACGATTTCGGCGTGGTCTGGCGCGAGATTTCCCTCTCTCTATTGGGCAGCCAGCGGGCCAGAAACTCATCTTGGCCAAAGCTGAAATAGTCCATGGCTAAACCCAGAGCGTCGGCCATGGAGCCAAGACCCTGCTCCGCGTACTCGGCCATGACGTGGATTTGCAGTACCTGCTCGTCGTAGTGGAGTTTGAGGGATGCGAAGTCGGCTTGGGCAAAGCCTCGTGTTTCCGGCTTCAGGCGGATGGTCATGGCTGGACGGAATACGGTCAGGCCCTTGTTCAGCCGAATGACTTCCTGTTCGTGCAGCCACAGAAGCGCACGGTCCGTTAGCCCGGCGGGGTTCCTGACCTCGCTCTTCAGCATCAGGTCGGACTCAATGGCCTTCAGCAGTTTGCCGAGGGTCGTCTCCGCCAGCAGGTCCGTACCTCGGCTTCCAGTGGGCAGACAAGAGAGCAGATGGCCCAACAGGCGCCCTGCGGCCGCACGTCGCAGTTCGGCGGCCTTCTCCAACGCTTGCCACTCACGTTGCAGCGTCACGTGCATGGTCTCCCCATCGCGCCCACGCACTCCAAGGCTTCCCCCACCTCCGCCCTCGCCCCGCCCATCGGCGGCGATGCTGCGGACGATGCGCCGTACAAGCTCCGGCAGTGCGTAGGCATGGCCGTCATTCTTCAGCTGCTGGGTAGCGAGGCGAAGGTGCAGCATGGACGAGTCACCCTTTTCCATGTCCGGAGCCGTCTCGCGCAAAAGCGCGATTAGGGCACGCTCCAGTTCCGACGCCTGCTCGAAGCGTTGCCGGGAAGCACGCCGTACCCCTGCGTGCACGAACGCTGTCAGCACAGTGTCGTTGCTGGCGATTCCCCAACGCTCCATGTCGTAGAGCGCGCCCCGCACTCCTTCAGGGGTCAGGCCCGATGCGGCCATCAACTCATCGGTGGAGATGCCTTCGTCCGCATCCGCCTCGATGAGCGTCTCGGTAATGGTCAGCAACTGGCGTCGATAGCCATCCGTGATGCGAGCCTTGTCGAGCTTGGCGTGCGCCTCTTCCACCGAATTCACCCGCAGGGAGGACGGGAACACCTGCACCCGGTTCTCCTCCCGGGTGAGCAGCACGGCCTCCTCCAGCCAAGCCACTGATGTGCGCACCCGCGTGTCGTCGGTGGTGGAATCTCGCTCGAATGCCTTCTCCTCGTCCTCACCCAAGATTTCGCCAGACGTGGCCACCACCTCACCGCCGGAGCGCTTCTTCCGGTCGAGATTGCGAAGCGCCCTCAGCACTCCGTGGATTTCTCGTCGCGTGAGCCGCGAACGGGCTGACATCCCGAACTGTCTCTCGACGTCATCCGCTGTATAGAGCAGCACACAGCGCGCCCTCTGTTGGTCCCGTCCAGCGCGCCCCGCTTCCTGTAGGTAGTTCTCTAGGGAACCCGGGATGTCGGCGTGGATCACGACCCGCACGTCCGGCTTGTCTATGCCCATGCCGAAGGCGTTGGTGGCGACGATGGCCCGCAGGTCGCCGCAGATGAAGCTCTCCTGGACGTTCTTCTTGGTCTCCGGCAGCAGTCCTGCATGGAAGTAGTTCGCATCTATCCCCTTTGCCTGCAAGAACTCCGCAACCTCTTCGGCCTGCCGTCTCGTCGCGCAATAGACGATGGCGCCGCCCGGCTCCTCTGTCGGCAGATCGGCCTCTATGATCTGATGAATGTCGGCGAACTTCCCCTCGCTGCTCGTCTGTACCACCACGAACTCCAGGTTGGTGCGCTGTGCGCCGCCGTCGAAGACCTTCAGCTCGATGCCGAGTTCGTCATGAAAGTAGTCCATGATCTCGGCCTTAACGTCTGGCTTGGCGGTGGCGGTCAGGCACAAGACAGGTGGCGCCGGATCTTGACCTGCTCTCGCGCGGATGAAGCGTCCCACGTAACGGTAATCAGGCCGAAAGTCGTGGCCCCACTTGGAGAGGCAGTGGGCCTCGTCCAGCACCCAAGAGCCAATCTCGCGTTGGGCGAGGACTCGGCGCACGGACACACTGCGAAGCTGCTCAGGCGAGATGATGAGGATGCCAGCGTCCCCCATCCGCACCCGATCCAGAGCATCGGCTCGCTCAGGCATGGACAGAAGACTGTTGATTGTCACGCATGAACCGATGCCTCTCGCCTCAAGTCCCTTCACTTGGTCGGCCATGAGGGCGACCAGAGGTGAGATCACCACCGTCAAAGCGCCGGT
>JAAXHZ010000248.1 GCA_012270625.1 Dehalococcoidia bacterium
AGGTACGTCGTGACGCTCGAACGCGGCCAGCGTGTGACCGTTGAGACGTGAATTAACAGGGCCGACATTTCTGGCGGCCCATCAAATGTGTGGGAGTGTTTAGAACTCCCTACTCCAGTCCCGCCAGGGCGCCTCCTTCTGGCGGGTCATGCGGCTGTCACGCTCGCTGGCGAAGCGCTTGATGCCGGCGTAGATGGAGTCGGCAAGGTATGGCGCACCAGAACAGACGAGGGGGTAGGCAATGGCTAGAAGAAAACAGACGAGGGGAATCTGCGGATATTGTGGACGCGAGTTTGCGCGGACAGGAATGCTGCGACATCTGTCAAGCTGTCGCAGACGGGAGGAGACAGTCGCTACATTAGACAGAGAGAAGGGCGGGAGGACTGAGCTATTTCACCTGCGCATCTTTGACTCTCTGGGCGGTGACTTCTGGCTAGATCTGGAGATGCGGGGATCCGCCACTCTGAAGGACCTGGATGACTACCTGCGCGCTATCTGGCTGGAATGCTGCGGACATCTGAGCATGTTTTCCACGGGCGGATGGGGATATGGAGATGAAATACCCATGAGGGCGAGTATCAGGAGGGCGCTCCAACCTGGCGTAGAGATGCTTCATATTTACGACTTCGGCACATCGTCCAAGACCTTGGTGAGAAGCGTCGCTGTCCGCAAGGGCAGTCCAATGACCTCTAACCCAATCGTGCTGATGTCACGCAACAACGTGCCCGAAATCGAGTGCACAGAGTGTGATCAGCCCGCAGTAGATTTTTGTATCGAGTGTATGTACGAAAGTGACATCCCGGGAACACTATGCGAACGCCACTCTGAGACACACACCTGCGAAGACTATGGCGATCCGCTGCCCCTAGTGAACTCTCCCAGATTGGGCATGTGCGGCTACGACGGTCCGGCGGAGCCACCTTACTGATCGAGCAAAAGAGGCTGTGACATGACCTGCGGCCAAGAGTGGACGGATCAGAGTACAGCCAAGCCTATTATTGAAAGTACGATAGGGCCCGTAAGCTGCTGTCAGAACCCTTGAGAGACTATTCCAGACCAGGATCCGTTTCGTCGTTCGGATGCCCAATCAATACACTGGTCAACTATGCGGCATATTGCCATGTCCTGATCCGTGTACTGCATTTTGTCGTGATAAGCTTGAACGGTGTTTGCAGGTAAGCTCTGGTTTGGTGTGTAGAATTTGGCGGGAAACAGAATCGCAGCCTTCGCGTGAATTTCAGGAATGCTGACAAAGTTTGCGATCTCCGCCAGGACTCCAAAGCCATCTTCCGTATGGAATATGATAACAAGGTCTACGCTGTCATCGCTGAGCAGCAGCCGCTCCAACTCTAGCCATATCTGAGATGCATCACTCGTATCCATCTCACATTCAGGAAAGAATGGTTGGTGACCATCGTCCTCAAGCGCATCCCGAATCTGGTAACGCTTCTGAGTTCCTATGTTACCGATATCGTCCAGATTGGGGCCGAGCACCGCTATACGGAGAGATAATCCTGCGATCATCTCCTCAACGTCACTCCGCTTAGCTGCTGACTGGCTACTGAATGCGTCAGCTTGGCTTGTCATTCCCTATGGAGTGCCTCGATGAAGCTCTGACCAGCCTCGGTGATGTATATCACCTTGGCGCCGATCTCGCAGAAATTAGCCGCGGTCAGCTTGGCGAGCGTGATGCCCCATTGGCATGTGTCAAACTCTTCGATATCCAAGTTGAATGACTGGTACAACTCTGCCAGTAGCCGGACAGCATCCTCATCGCCAAGCACAGCGGCTGCCTTGCGCCGAAAGTGTCTGTTGGCGTTATCAAGACGGTGGCGAAGACTCTCAGCCGATTCTGTGATTCTCCGGCGCCTCGCCACAGAGTGCCATCCCAATGCAGGATTAGACCGCGTTGTCTGGATATGTCTGGGGAATTCATAGTAGTGAATGGCGCCAACCCCTCGATAGGCTCTCATCACATCAGCTCGCGACGAACCAGCATGAGGATGTGCTACATCTTCGTGAGCGTCCTCCAACCACGTCCTCCAAGTGTCTGATTGACCTGGATCAGTTACAGCATGTATGGAATTTGCCAATTCAACCATCTCCTGTCCGAATCAACATTTGGGATGAGATTGACCGTGCTCTATCAAAGAGATTGCGGATCCCGGTCGGACTTAAATCGGTAGCAGTATCGAAACTAACCGAGTGAACGAATGAATCAGATTCCTCGGAGTTTGCAATAAGAATACGATACTGAATATCCTCTGTATCCCTCCTGCTGAATTCCGCGTTTTCGATATGGGTAATGCCATTACCTTCATCGTGCACTATCAGAGGGATGGGATAGGTGACCTTCGATCTGAGGTCATCGGACTCGCTGTATTCGAAGACTGCGTTACACCTGACATCAACTGGCCCAAACAGATCCGGCGCGGCATTGACCAAGACAGAAACTGGCCTATAGCCGCGAGGCGGCGCAGGCAGTCTGTCAGACGACCTGTTATTGGTCATCGACAACCTATATCTGGGCACACCTTGTCGCAGTCGTCTGGATACAATGCAACGGATCCGATGCGTAACGCCGCCAATCCTCGATCTGGAGGCGAAGAGCGATACGAGGGTGGCTTCCTCATTGTCCTTCACGGAATCGTGAGAATGCGTAGCCGTTTGGCTGAGAAACGCTTGGATGTTTATGTCTTGTTCCTCGGCGACGGAGAACTCGCTCAGCACATCGAACTGGACGCAGTGATATCTGGGTAAGTTGAGTCTCACATCATAAGCTCGGCCCGTCTATTTTATGACACCGTCTCGACTGGTCATGCCAACTCTCATTATAGCAGCCCCGCCAGGGCCTCCTTCTGGCGGGTCATGCGGCTGTCGCGTTCGTTGGCGAAGCGTTTGATGCCGGCGTAGATGGAGTCGGCGTCCAGGTGTGCTTCGGCTATGACGTCGGCCTCGGTTCCACCGGTCAGCCACTGGTTGTCCCAGTCAGAGGTCAGTGAGTACTCGTCGGTGAGCGGTCCTACGTTCTGGACGGGCCACATGCGGCGAGTGCCGGTGGTGACCACCATCATGTCGTACTTAGCGCCCACAGGCAGCACCGAGTCCTGATACTCCTGTGACTGCCGCGTGAACAGCTCCTCGCTGATCGCGGCTATGACACGGACGTTGACGCCTTCCTCTTCGAGTCGAGGCAGGACGGAGACCAGGTTGACGGTGGAAGACGATCCCTGGACGACGACGCTGCCGTGCCTGGGCTTGTCAGGGTCGAAGTCTCGGATGAGGTAGAAGCCCTTGGAGGCTGCTTTGAGGTCGGGATCAGCAAAGGCGCTGCGGTCGGCGACAGGGAAGTCCGGCCTGGCTACTTCGAGGACGATCACACCGACCTCTTTTTCGCGCGCCGCAATCTCCGCGGCGGCGAAGTATCCGGGAGCGACGTCGTTGTAGTCCCAGAAGCTGAGAGTGATGGCCTGACCGCGTGGGAACAGCTTCCACACCTGCGGTGCGAATATGCCGAAGTGCGTTCGCGCGTCAGCTGCTGTCTCGGGACCGGAGTGGCCCGCGAGGATGTGCAGAACGCCAGTCCTGAACGGGCTGTCCTGATTCTGCTGGCTCCACACGCGGGACGGCAGGTACATGAGCGGCGTGAAGGCGCCGTAGGTGCCGCTGAGCGCCCAGACTCCAACGTGTTCATCAGGATCGAGCGAGACCGACTGTCCGACTAGGCCGATAGCTGTGGATGCGTTGCCCGCCTCCTGTATGGCAGCCTTGAGCCTGCCTCCGCTGGGGTTGGCGACCGGATCGAACGTGTCCCAGATCGCGCCGTGCTCGACGTTGATCGACTCGGCGAGGTCGGCAGCAACGACGACGAAGCGGTTGTTCGTGACGTAGTTGGCCCACTTGATTATCTCGGAGATGGCTCTGCGAGTGCCGCGCACGTTGCCCGGCTCCTCGAAGAGCTTGACCGAGAGGTCTTTCTGTTCGCCGCTGCTGGGGTTGGTGACCGTGAGGTTCTGCGGCTCGACAGGGAGACTGTCCACAGCAAGACGCGCGTCCTTGAACGGATCGGTTGCGCGGTCGATGCGCAGCGGCAGGCTGTTGTCAACGCTGTCGCCGATTTCGACCAGCCGGTCGGCAATCCAGTCGCCGAGGCCGTTCTGTTCGAGGACTGACATAGCGATGTCCATGTTCTTCTTGAACTGGATGAGCCGTTCACGGTTGTCGGAGACAGCGCCGTCCCGGATACCCTCGAACTCGACTCCGAAGCGACGCTCGAACGTCTCGGCGAGGCCGACGAAGTAGTCGCCGTTCATGGCAAGGTTGTAAGGGTGGCTGTGGTAGCTGACTACCTGCTCGCCGTAGCCCGGTATCTGTCCATCTACGGCGGCGGGCCACCAGCCCTTTACCGTCTTGCCGACGACGATCATGGGGCGGTCGTCCTCGTGGTCCCACTCCTCCATAGTCTTGAGTGCGGCAACCACCTGGTCGTAGTCGTTGCCGTTGTCGAGAGTCATCACGTTCCAGCCGTATGCGGCCCACTGGTCCTCGATGCGGTAGGCATCGTAAACGGGACGAATGACGCTGCCGACGAGCTCGTCGTCGATGCCCGCGTTGTTGTACGAGAGCAGGATGCGCAGGCGCTTGCCGACCTGCTGCGCAACGGCGGCGGTCTTCATCTCCTGTGAGTGGCCGGATGTCATGGCGAACTCGCCTTCGATCGCCATGATCTTCAGGCTGTCGGGCGCGCCGACGATGTCCCAGAAGGCGGCCTTGCCAGCCGCGGTCGCGATGCCGATACCGGACGGCCCTCCGTTGACGTCGTTGGTCAGATCGGTCGTCTCCGAGTGGCCCGCGAGCGACCTGATCCCCCGGATCTTGGCCTGTTCCATCAGCGGGTGATCGACGAGGTCGTTGTCCTGTAGAAGTGTGTCGAGCGCTTCCCTGCCCCGCCGGAATCCGAGGGCGTCGATGGAGAGCATCGAGGCGTTGGGGTCTGCGGCGAACCTGTCATCGCCGGTGCGAGCGTGCTTGCGAGCGAGAGCCTCGCCCAGAATCATCCAGAGCGCGTACGTGACAGGCGCGTTGTGGCCTCCGGCAAGCATGAATCGGTCGGCGTAGGGGTGCTTAGGGCGTCGGTAGTCGTACCTGAGGCCGCCGAGGTCGGGGCCGAGCAGGTGGGAGGTGACAGTGTACGGGGTGTACGCCAGCGGCCCGCCGAAGTGTCCAGTCTGGGCGTAGTTTCCGAGCAGCACCAGTGTCATGGCAGTCAGGAAACCGACGTCTTCGAGTCGCTCCTTGTCGTAGCCGGGCAGCTCGACTTCGCGCGCCGTCATGCCGTGTGACAGGGAGAGAGTGTTGACTATAGCCGTAGAGCCGCTTGTTGCCACCATGAAGAGTTCTCCATCCGCAGGTCTTTGTTGGTTTGGGAGTCGATGGATTTCTCGCGCGCTATTGAGAGAGTCACGTTATTGCGCACGGTCGCCAGCTTGAATGATAAGCCTTAGCGTTGCGCGGTTGCAAGATTGTTGGCCTGTCAGAAACAGGCTCACGCCAGGCCAGAACTTGAGCATACCCGCAAGTCGCAATACAATGTCCGTAAAGCCCCCGTTTCGCACGCATACATCACAGTTGGGAGAGTTCCCGCCATGCCAGACCGAGACATTGCGCTGCTACCGCACCTCATGCGTCGCGCCGGCTTTGGCGCGACTCCCGAAGAACTCGAACGCTACGCCGACATGGGATACGAGGCGACTGTGGAGGAGCTGCTGTATCCTGAAGACATGCCGCCCGCGCTAGAGGACGAAGACCTTATCCGGCGCTACCACGTCGACGAGAACGGCCTGCTGATTGTGGACAGCTGCCAGACGTACCTTGTCTATCGCATGATCAACACGCGCCGCCCGCTCGAAGAGAAGCTCGCCCTGTTCTGGCACAGCATATTCGCCACCGGCTACACCAAGCTCAACCAGCCCAAGTCGATTCTGAACCAGATAGAGATGTTTCGCAGGCGCGGGCTGGGACGCTTTCGTGACCTGCTCGTCGAGATTTCCAGGGATCCCGCGATGATCTTCTGGCTCGACAACAAGGACAACCACAAAGACGCCGTGAACGAGAACTACGGCAGGGAGATTCTGGAGCTGTTCTCGATGGGCGTCGGCAACTACACCGAGGACGATGTACGGCAGTGTTCGAGGGCTTTCACCGGCTGGACCATCCGCAACGCCGTCCACCACACGGTGCGCGCTTCGCAGGACTCGGTGTGGCCCTACGGTCGCCTCGACTGGCAGTACGAATACCGCGGCGATGATCACGACCAGGGCGAGAA
>JAAXHZ010000249.1 GCA_012270625.1 Dehalococcoidia bacterium
CCAACCTGACAGGGTTGTACCTCAACTGGAACCAGTTGAGCGGCACGATTCCGACCAGGTTGGGCGACCTGACCAACCTGGAGCGACTGGAACTCCGCAGCAATGAGTTGACGGGGGAGATACCTGCCGAGCTCGGCAATCTCCCCAATCTGACGTGGCTGGTGCTCGCCGAAAATCAGTTGACGGGGGAAGTGCCAGCATGGTTGGAGGATCTGACCAACTTGGAGAGACTATGGCTCTGGAACAACCAGTTGAGCGGGCCGATTCCAACACAACTCGGCAACCTCTCCAACCTGGAACTGCTGGAACTCGGCAGCAATGAGTTGACGGGGGAGATACCTGCCGAGCTCGGCAACCTCTCCAATCTGACGGTCCTCAACCTCAGCTGGAACCAGTTGAGCGGCACGATTCCGACACAACTCGGCAACCTCTCAAACCTGGAACGGCTGTACCTCAGCGGAAATCAGTTGACGGGGGAAGTGCCGGCCTGGTTGGGGGATCTGACCAATCTGGAGCGGCTGAGTCTCTGGGGAAACCAGTTGAGCGGCACGATTCCGACAGAACTCGGCAACCCCTCCAACCTGACGACTCTGAACCTCGGCGGCAACGACTTGAGCGGCACGATTCCACCCGAACTCGGCAGTCTCTCCAACCTGGAGTTTCTGGACCTCGGCGGCAACGACTTGAGCGGCACGATTCCAACACAACTCGGCAACCTCTCCAATCTGACGACTCTGAACCTCTGGGCCAACCAGTTGACGGGGGAAGTGCCGGCTTGGTTGGGGGATCTGACCAACTTGGAGCAGCTTCAACTCAACAACAATCAGTTGAGCGGCACGATTCCAACACAACTCGGCAACCTCTCCAACCTGACGACTCTGAACCTCTGGGGCAACCAGTTGACGGGGGAAATACCAGCCTCGTTGGGGGATCTGACCAACTTGGAGCAGCTTCAACTCAACAACAATCAGTTGAGCGGCATGATCCCAACACAACTTGGCAACCTCTCCAACCTGACGACTCTGAACCTCTGGGGCAACCAGTTGACGGGGGAAATACCGCCACAACTTGGCAACCTCTCCAACCTGACCGTAATCGAACTCAGCTGGAACCAGTTGAGCGGCACGATTCCGACAGAACTCGGCAACCTCTCCAACCTGACACGGTTGTACCTCAGTGGAAATCAGTTGACTGGATCGATTCCAACCCAACTTGGCAGCCTCACCAACCTGACACGGCTGAATCTCTCGAACAACCAACTGGCAGGGGAGATCCCAGACAGCTTTATCGGGCTGACTGAGCTGGAATTCCTATACTCCTACAACAACCCGGGCCTCTGCGCTCCTGTCGATGACGCATTCCAAGCATGGCTCCAGAGTCTAGACACATTCCTCGGCAGCAGCTGCGCGCCAGTGGACTCCCAAGAGGATAGAGACGTGCTGGCCAAGCTCTACGACGCCACAGATGGCGCCAACTGGCAGAACAGCTCCAACTGGCTGAGCGAACGACCGATCAGGGAGTGGTACGGTGTCACAACTGACGCGAGCGGAGGGGTCAGCGGACTCCACCTCTGGGGCAACCGGCTGAGTGGGTCTATACCTCCAGAGATGGGTGATCTCTCCAATCTGACATGGCTGTGGCTCTCGAACAACCAGCTTAGCGGGCAGATACCGATGTCATTGGGCAGCCTCTCCATGCTGGAGAGTCTGTACCTCAGCGGGAACCAGCTAACAGGGTGCATACCGGATGAGCTGAGAGACGTGGAGTTCAACGACTTCGATTATGTCGGTCTTCCGTTCTGCGTGCCTGGCGTGCCTGGTCCCCCCAATGTAAGCATGCTCTGGGTGGGCGACCCTATGGTGAGGATCGACTCACCTATCCCTGTGACAGCCATATTCAGCGAGCCTGTGTTCGGATTTACCGTAGAGGACGTCAGTGTGGTCAACGGCTCCGTGAGCAGCTTCGACAGCAGCTACGACGGCTCAATCTACATATTCGACGTGACGCCGAACGCCATTGGCGATGTGACCGTGGACATTGCGGGCGGCGTGGCTCAAGATGCCGACGGCAACGGCAACACTGCGGCTGTCCAGCTATCGCTGGGCATCCCATATGACGATGATGGCGACGGCGAGATCAACAGGGATGAGGTCATCACTGCAATCGGTGACTTCCTGTTCAGTGGCACCCTAATCAGGGACCATGTCATAGAGCTCATCGGGCTCTTCCTGTTTGGCTGACACACGTATGGGGGATCACCCTCACCCTGAGGGAGCTTGCAGGGGTAGGTATTCGCACTTTTCACCCTCACCCCAACCCTCTCCCTGAGGGAGAGGGGGCCTGTTGGCTGAGGTTCGTGCTTGGCTGTACATGTTTACCTACCTCTGTCAGCTGAGGGAGAGGGGAAATGTTGGCTGAGGTTCGTGCTTGGCTGTACATGTTTACCTACCCCTGTAAGCTGAGGGAGAGGGGGAATGTTGGCTGGCGCTCATGCAGAGCAACTCGGAGGGGACGATTCTAAAGCAGTGCCGGGGGACGATGCTCGTCCCATAGGCTTCGAGCTGCCTCCATGTGCTCCGCTATGTGACTGCTCAACAGCCCTGGTGGTTCGACCGACAACCGGTGGGCCAGGTGGTGGAACTCTCTGGTCTCTTGAGGCGGGATGTTCAGGTCCGAGGCGTTGCCTCTGACCACGCGGAGCGCGTCCACCAATCCCAGCAGGAACCTGTACGACTCCCCTATTCTCCGAGCGAGGCTGCCGTCGAGGTGGCCGCCCGACTGGAGCGCGTCGAGGGCGGCCAGCGTGTTCGTCCGGCGCACACTCCGGTCTTGTCCGCGCGCGATCTGCCACGCCTGCACGCAGTACTCGATGTCGGCCATTCCGCCGGGGCTGAGCTTCGCGTTGACCGCGCCACGCTCGACCAGCTCCGAGGCCTGCCGTCGCCGCAGATGCTGAATGTTCTCGATGTCCAGCGGCTCGGCAGAGTAAACGAACGAGTCCCTGACTCGCATGACCTGTCTGCCGAGGTCCGCGTCTCCGGCCACCGGACGCATTCTTACGAGGGCCAGCCGCTCGAACTGACGCGCGTCCCCGTCGCGTCCGTAGTAGTCTTCGAGCGCGGCCAGCGACGACGCGAGAGCGCCCTTCGAGCCGTATGGCCGAAGCCTCATGTCAACCTCGAACACCCCCTGCTGTCGCGTCTCGAGCACCCGCAGAAACTCGCGGACGGCTTCACCGAAGAAAGTCGATGCGCGCGTCGGCTGTGGGCCGTCGGTCGATCCTTCAGCCTGATAGACGAAGATAAGCTCCAGGTCAGACCCGAAGCCCATGTCGGACCCTCCGAACTTACCCAGCGCGAAAACGGCCCATGCACACTCGGCGCCGTCGTCGAGGCGCGGAGCGCCGAACTGGGAGCGCATCGCGTCCACGCTGAGAGCGAACGCCTTCTCTACCACGACCTCGGCGAGCGTCGATAGCTCATCTCCGAACTGCTGCCGATCGATCCTGTCGGTTATGTATCGCAGGTTGATCCTGAACATCTCCCTGTCTTTGAAGTCGTTCAAAGCCCTGACGCGCTCGCGGTGATCTGAGCGCTCCGACAGCAGTGACTCTATCGAATCCTCCAGCTCGGATCGTGGGCAGCTGCGGTAGAGAGCGGGCATGTCCAGCAGCACCGGGAACAGGTTCTCGTGCTGGACTCTCAGGAACTCCTCCCAGAGGAAGCGGCTGGCGCCCATCATCTCAGCCAGAGTCTCCAGGACTCCCGGGGCCTCCAGGTCCTCGAATTCCGACGTCCAGTCCGGTCGGGACAGAAGCTGGTACGTCAGGAGGTTGAACTGCCGCAGGGCCTGACCTGGATCGGGAGCGGTGGGAAGCAGGTGGGTAAATTGCTTGATGAGCACGGCGGCGGCCCTGATCTGTTCGAGCCGACGTTCCGACTCGATCTTCTCGCCGGACGGCTCGGTAAGCCAGAAGGTGTCCCGCACCACCTCGCCGTCAGTTCGTATCCTGGACCTGAGAACGTTCACCCGAACGCTGGACAGCGCGATGCTGAAAGCGAACAGGAAGCCCGGCGTATCGACCGACGTAATCTCCAGCAGGGAGTGATCGTCTGAGGTGGCGCTGTCGGTAGAGATGTCCGCCGGCAGGTTCCCGGCAATCCAGCTTTCGGACGCCTGCATCGCGTGAGAGAAGCGCTCGATCACTTCGAGGCGAGCGGTGTCGAAGTTTCCTGCGGCGGCTTGACGGCCTGCCCGCCTGGCCTCCGTGGCAAATGCCTCCCAGTCGGGCAGCTGCTCAGATCGTGCCCTGACGCTGAACAGCATGACCGCCCATGGTGTGGAAGTCTGCGTATAGCGTCTGCGGGTAAATTTCCTGTAAAGAGCATCGGACCGTCCGCGTATCGGAGTACGGGGCAGGCTTTGCGCGCGCCGCCGCGACGGGCCCGCTGAGGTCGGTGTGGAGACGCCGTGGACGACGGTGAAGGTGTCCGCATGGACGATGTCCAGGCCGTGGGCGGTGAGCAGCCCGCTCACGAGCGACAGCGTCCCGACCCGGTCGGCCAGACACACACCGATTCGCCACTCTCCAGCCGCGCCGTCTCGCAGTTCGATCTCAACATCCGACGTGGAGTTCACGGCGTCGAGCAGTCGCCAGACAAGCTCCAAGTCGTCCGGGTCCAGCTCGGACACGGCTCCAGGCCACTGCGCGCGGAGCGCATCCAGGGTTTCAGATGATGCGGGTGTCGTCATGGTCTAAGAAAATTGCATAAGTGCAATTTTCGAGGAGTGAGTGGAGAGGAGCGAGAGTCTCCCCTGACCACCCCAATGGTGATCCATCTGGGACTTATGAAAATCTCTCATAGTCTGGGATGCTGGGCGTTGACCTTTACGATCATGATAGCATGGTGGGTCGCACGGAACCCCGTATCTGAGTACGGGGCAGGCGCGGAGGGGGTATGCCTGGAGTAGAAGCGCTGATAGAGGCGTTCGCAGACAGGAAGCTGCTGCGGCCTCGACACGATCTGCCGAACCTGGTGGACCTGGCGGGGGCGGTCGCCAGGCTGTGTGGCGTCGACCTCAAATTGTCGGGCCACGCCGAGGACATGGTCGATGCTATCGGGACGTCGGACCACCTGGTGCTCACCCTTGCCGATGGTGTGGGTATGAACATGGTGGAGATGCTGCCGGAGGACTCGTTTCTGCCCAGTCATCTGCAAAGCGAGATGCTGACGGTCTTTCCGACCACGACCGCGGTGGCGCTCACGTCGCTGACGACGGCGCAGTGGCCGTCCGAGCACGCCGTCATGGGATGGTGGACGTACCTGCCCGACCTGAACGGGGTCGCGACCATCCTCCAGTACACAGACCGCAGCACTGGCGTGGACCTTGTCAAGCGTGGAATCGATCCTGAGCGGACGTTTCCGGTCAAGTCGGTCTGGCCGCGGATGAAACGAGACGCGCTGATCGTCGTCCCTGAGCGAATCAAGGACTCGGTCTATTCGAGATACTTCAACGGAGGACTTGAAAGCGTCGGGTACAGGTCGCTCTCAGAGGCAGTCAACATAGTGACCGAGCGGGTGCTCGACGCGCGTGAGCCGACCTTCACCTACCTGTACGTGCCGCGCGTGGACAGCCTCGCGCACCTGCACGGGATAGCCCGACCGGAAGTGAA
>JAAXHZ010000250.1 GCA_012270625.1 Dehalococcoidia bacterium
AAGTACGGATGCCTACCCCTCTCAACTCTCCCTCAGGGAGAGGGTTGGGGTGAGGGTGGCCTAAGCTACTCCGTCTGTGTGCTGGTCGATTCCGCGGAGTGACCGTCAGAGCCTGGCATAGTTTGCAATGAGCGGGGCCGCTAGGCCTCGAGGCGGTTGATGCCGTCCAGGGCGGCGGTCTTGTAGCACTCGGCGAGAGTTGGATAGTTGAATACGGCGTCCACGAAGTAGTCAACGGTGCCGCCGAATGCCAGAACGGCCTGTCCGATGTGCACCAGCTCGCTGGCTCCCTCACCGATGATGTGGACTCCCAGAAGCTCGCGCGTCCTGGTGTGGAACAGCAGCTTGAGAAGACCGGAGTCGTCTCCGATGATCTGCCCTCGCGCTATCTCACGGTACTGGGCCTTGCCCACCTCGTAGGGCACGATGTCCTCAGTCATGTCCTCCTCAGTTCTGCCGACCATCGATATTTCGGGGATTGTATAGATGCCGTATGGAAACAGACCTGGAATGGTATTGGCGGGTACGTCGAAGGCGTGGCACGATGCCACACGACCCTGTTCCGATGAGGTCGATGCCAGATTCGGGAAACCTATTACGTCCCCCGCCGCATATATGTTTGGCGCCGAGGTCTGATAGGTCTCATTCACCCTCAACCGCCCCCTGCTGTCGGTCTCCAAGCCTACGGCGTCCAGCCTGAGCGATTCCGTAGCGCCGGTGCGTCCGACACTGTACAGCGCGGCATCGGTCACGATCTGCTTTCCACTGACCAGCCTAATCCTGACGTGCTCTCCCCGGTCATCCTCGAACGTCTCTGCCCAGGTGACCTCTTCGTTCAGTCGCAGCGTCACTCTCTTCTGGCGCAGATGGTAAACGAGGGTATCGACTATCTCTCCGTCCACGAAGTCGAGCAGCCTCGGATAGCGATCGATGAGCGTAACGCGGATGCCGAGGGTGGCGAATATGCTGCCGTACTCCAGCCCTATGACGCCCGCGCCTATGATGGCGAGGCTGCGGGGGAGCTCTGACAGGTTGAGGATGTCGTCGCTCAGCAGGATGCGCTTCCCATCGACATGCGTCCACTCAGGCTTGGCCGCGGAGGTGCCGACGGCTATGACCACCTTGTCAGCCGTGATGGGACGGTGGCTCCTTCCGTCCACGGAGGCCAAGTCTATCGTATGGGAGTCGATGAACGAGGCATCGGCGGTGATAAGCTCCACCCTGTTACGGAGCAGCTGGTGACGCAGCGTGTCCGTCTTCTGCTGCATGACGTGGCTGGTGCGAATCATGAGATCACTCATGGTGATGTCATCTTTGACAGAGTATGACTCACCATAGATGCTGCGCTCCCGGTACCCGGTCAGGTACATCGCCGCTTCACGGAGGGTCTTGCTGGGGATGGTGCCCGAGTTGACCATGACGCCGCCGATTTCAGCGTGACGCTCGACAATGGCGGCGCGCTTGCCCAGTTTCGCGGCCTGCACCGCGGCCCGCTGGCCCGCCGGACCGGAGCCGATGACCACCATGTCGTAATCGTATTCAGCCATCTTCCCGCTCTCTGTATCTGTCAAGTGGGGTGATGCGCCAATCTATTAGAGCTGTCCTTCAGCCAGGGACTCCCAGGAAGTCGCGGGTGACCGCGATGAAGTCCTCGGGCTGATCCACGGTGACGACGTGGCCGGCGTTGGCTACGTCCACAGAGGTCAGGTCTGTCGCTGCGGCCTTCATTCGGTCCAGCACCGCGTCTGACACGAGCGGACTCTCAGCCCCGCGCACCTCGAGAATTGGACACGGGATGGTCTCGAGGGCGCTCCAGTACCTGCCGATGAGTCCGGGGTCGGACATATCGGGCAGCGGCACGTTGAACAGCGCGGGATCGGCCTTCCACGTCCACGAGCCGTCGTCGGTCTGCTTCATCTTGTCCTGGGCGTCCTTCTTCAGACGGCTGTCTGGCGCCCACGGGTTGCCTGAGCGCATCCAGGCGACAGCATCTTCGAGGCTGTCGAAGCGCATTGGAGTCTGCGGGCGGCTGCCAGAGGCTGAAATCGACTCCTCAGACGGCTCGGGGCCGATGTCCACCATCACGATTCGCTCGACGCGGTCGGGATGACCGGCGGTGTAGAGCATCGAGTGCCATCCGCCCATCGACAGGCCGGACAGGGTGAAACGATCGAGCTCCAGGGCGTCCACGAAGGCGGCGAGGTCTTCGACGAACCTGTCGCGCGCGTAGCCGTCCGTGGCGTGGGCAGACTCTCCATGACCGCGCTGATCGACAGCGTACACGTGGTAGGAGCCTCGCATCGCCTCGGCGAACTCGTCCCAGATGCGGGCCTGGCCGGTGTGTCCATGCAGGCAGACCATCGGCGGTTGGCCCTCGGTGCCCCAGTCCAGATATCGGAGTCGGACTCCGTTGACAGTGACGTGCTTGGAAATGGGTGTCATGTGTGGCCTCCTGGCCGCTTTCATGTGTGGGGTCTGGAAAGGTAGTCGATCCTGCTTAGTATAGGTTGACCGGCCCAGTTTGTCCCGTATCCTGTGTATCCCACGAGGACAATCGCATTTAGTTGTATTGGTCCCATCACCCCAGTAATAGCGGGAATCTGACGCTCGAGTCCAATAACTGCCTCTACCTCAGAGGCCAATTTGCGCAGTGATCCCTCCGTTTTCCGTCAGAATGACTAGGTCGACCTAAATGCGATTGCCCTGCTGTTTGAGGCAGCTTGGGGACACTGGGGAGTTAAAACTGCGTACACCAGTCGCTGGACGTGCCCTTTGGAGAACACCAGCAGGGTGAGAATGGACAAAGGCACTGAGATACTCACAGCACTGCGTCGGGTGGCTATGAACATGCTGAAGCGAGAGGACTCGCTCAAGGCAGGTATCTCTGCCAAGCGTAAGGGAGTTGGGTGGGACACGGGCTACCTGCTAAAAATGCTCGTTCATTAAGATGCGATTGGCCTTGGGATGACCATAGATACGGTTGCCAGTCATCACGATATTCTGTAAACTGAACATATGATCGGTGCAATTTCATTGGATTGTGACATATGATGGTATTCCTTCCTGTTTCAGAACATGTGCATACGGAGGATGACGGCTATGGCTCATACTGACTTGAGCGGCGTATCAGTGCACTCGGAGTCTACTGAACGCGTGATGTGCGTCAGTGAACCAGTGGCTATACGTTATGCTGAAGTCTCGGAGTTGAAATCAGGAGGAGTTACTTACACACCCAAGAAACTTGCCGACTTCGTTGCGGAACAGATCATCAATGTTGCTGAAGGCATTTGGGGGGACAAGCCGTTGCGGATTCTCGATCCTGCAATTGGTGATGGGGAATTGGTTATCAGCCTACTCAATCAATTATTCAGCATCACTGACTCCAAGATCACAGTTCATGGATTCGAGACGGATCCTGTAGCATTGTCACGGGCCAAACAGAGAATTACTGAGCAGTTTCCACAAGCGACTCTCCACCTACACTTGGACAGTTTTCTTGATGTTGCGTTGAGTCATAATGAAAATGGTGAGCAAAGAAGTCTGTTTGAAACAAATATGCCGTTAACATATGACCTCGTCATTGCCAACCCCCCATATGTTCGTACACAGATCATGGGTGCCACACAGTCTCAGGTGTTGGCTAGACAATTCAATCTGACGGGCAGAGTTGATCTGTATCATGCTTTCATACTTGGTATATCACAGGTGCTTAAACTAAGCGGGGTCGCAGGAGTCATCACTTCAAACCGCTTCATGAGTACTAAGTCCGGTGCGTCAGTACGTCAGCATCTCCTTGAGCGTTTCCGTGTGCATCATGTGTGGGACCTAGGTGATACAAGGCTGTTTGATGCTGCTGTTCTGCCGGCAGTCTTGATCGTCGAGAGGGTGGAGGGTCAGAGTAGTCACCGACAACCCACAGGTGCCTTCACCTCCATATATCAGACTGATGAGCCATCGTTCAGGCATGTTGGACATCCCATTGAGGCTCTTACCGTAGAAGGGGTCGCTGAGGTTCCCGATGGACGGCGGTTCAAAGTTCATCGCGGACGACTTGATACGAGTGGCGCACCTGCCGGAGTGTGGCAGTTGACCACTCCTGCAATAAGACGCTGGCTGAATGATGTTAATGAGCGTACTTGGGGGACCTTCGGCCATATCGGTAAAATTCGTGTGGGTGTCAAGACTTGTGCGGATAAGGTTTTCATTCGTAACGATTGGGATAGCTTTCCGGAATCTGAGCGTCCCGAACTCTTGAGACCTCTAATCACTCATCGAGTCGCTCGATGTTTCAAGTCGCTGGATTCTGAGCATCCAGTCAGCATCCTGTATCCACACATCGTAACGGACGGACAACGGAGAGTTGCCCCGATGACTAGCAACCCGAACAGCATGGCTTACCTTGAGAGTCACCGAGAGACGCTTGAAGGTAGGAAGTACGTAACACAGGCTGGCCGTCACTGGTACGAGATATGGGTGCCTCAAGACCCTGATGCTTGGAAGCATCTCAAGCTAGTATTTCGTGACATCTCCGAAAGGCCAACATTTTGGATTGACGCCGAGGGTTCGGTGGTAAATGGCGACTGTTACTGGCTTATCTGTGACGACCTTAGTCAGACAGACTTACTGTGGCTAGCTGCTGCAGTAGGTAACTCGACATTTATAGAGCACTTCTATGATTGTCGATTCCATAATCAACTCTACGCAGGGCGTAGGCGGTTCATGACGCAGTATGTTGAACAGTTTCCTTTGCCCGATCCAGATAGCCCTCTATCAGAATCTATGATCAAACAAGCCAAGCAGATATATAAGTGTATGCCGTCTCCAGAAGCAGATGACCTCATCGAAGAGTTAAACTCGATGGTATGGCAGTCATTTGGGCTGAGAGTCGAAGAAGTGGTTTGGTAAACGAATCTGGATCTTCTTGTTAACTACATTGCCTCCGAATCTCTGAAACCGATTGAAGAAGTCAGTTCCCGTAGTCAGGATTAGGTGTGTGAGTGTAACAGTACTCCCGTCTGAGGTGGCGCAGAATACCGCATATCTGACGTCTCTTTGGCGAATCTGTTGATTGTTTAGCATTGGTGTATCAAGTATGTCGGTACTATCCGGCGATACAAGTCCCAAGTCAATTGTGCGTGCAGTCTGCAATTTGATTTCAAGAAGCTGGTGTCTGATATCCGGGAACCGTCCGTCATCCTCGCATCGCGCGTATCCGAGTGCCCTGCAAACCAGTTTGTGTAAAGAGGCTCCTCTGTTTCGTTCCTGGTCATGACCCGCGTCTCTGAAACTATGCCCAATCAATGGTGCTAGTCGATCAAAAAGATTATTAATTGGTATAACGTGTCCATACTGTGGAGGGTCGGACGAACTCTCAAAACCCGTTGTCTCCACGCCTGAGTGGGTAGTGGGTTTTATAATCTCCGTATCCTCGCTCGATGATAGCTCAGTATCTGATTCCCCTAACGTTAGACGAGCCTGATGTTTCTGTGTAAGAGTGCCTGTTCTGTCATATGTTGCAAGAAGAGTGCCTGAGACAACCTTGATTACAGTGATCTCGTCTTCCTCTCCTACCCTGATGATTATGTAGCGTCGGCTAGGTTCGACATCCTCGTTCCAAATCTGTAGGTTATTTGATTTCTGAACATAGGTATCGAACAATTGTCCTGGGAATCGAGGTTTCGTCCGCCGGAATGTTGACGGGATTGGATAACCTAGGGCATCGCATACAAGTTGCTTAGCTACTTTTGATCGAGTTCGCAGGGGCAGACCTGCGAGAGATTGTCCAACTAGTGCGTTGTTGAGTATCTGCTCCAACTCCGAGGCAGGGATCCATAGTTCGGGATCTCCTATCTCAATCCTGTCGTATATTGACAACCTACTCTGCCGAATTGATCTAACATATTCGACAAGCCGTTGATTGTCAGTCGTCACGATAGCCTCCCCTATCCATGTTTGCTATGTCATGATCCTGCCAGTAGCTTATTCTTCTAAGAAGCAAGGTAGTAGCTGTTCTTGGGTCATCCGTTGGAAAGTGCCATGGCAATCGCATCTCTTTTGGCGTTAGCTTTGGTTAGGTCTTTCGGCTACCTGACTCCGGTGGTTCAAGAGTAGTGATCGGTTGGAATTTAGCCTTGGATCTAGCACACGTGAATTTAGGTGCGATTGCCTTGTGATTCATCTCTGCGAAATCGGTGTAAGCCTACTGATCGAACCTTGAGAGGGCGCGCTCGGCCAAATTCACGAGTGTCGGGCTTCTGGCGATTCGGATGACTCTCTCCAGGTCGTCGCGGCCCTCTTTGCCGTCTGTTAGCTCCATGAGCGCGGCTCCACGCACGTACACGGCGTACAACTGGCCGGGGGCGCTTTGAAGGACCTGCTCAGCGTCTCTCCTGGCCTTGGAGTACTCTCGCTCGTTCAGGTAGGCAAGAGCGCGTCCCATGTATGCGCCCGTCAGCGACGGATCTCTGGACAGGGCAGCTGTCGAGTCGGCTATGACATTGGGATAGTCCCCTATCTTCAGGTACGCCTCTGCCCTGTTCGAGTAGGCTTCGGCAAGATCGGGGTCCAAGTCGATCGCCCTGGTCGCGTCGGCGATGGCGAGATCGTATCTCCCCTGACCGGTGTAGATGTACGCCCGGTTGGAGTAGGCCATTGCGTACCCGCCGTCCTGCTTGATGGCGATGGTCACGTCCGAGAGAGCCTGTTTCTCATCTCCCAGACCGAGGTGGGCCAGCGCGCGGGCGTTGTGTGCGACCGCGAGATGTTGCCCCGCCCTGATGGCATTGTCGGCATCATCCAATGCCTTTTCGTACAGGCCCATGCTCCTGTACGCATTGGAGCGATTTACGTACGCCTCTATGTAGTCGGAGTCCCGATCCAGGGCTAGCGTGTACTCCTCGACCGAGACATCGGGCCGTCCCTGCCGGTCATAGGCGAGCCCGCGGTTCGTAAGTGCTGTGGCCTCGATCGCGTCCAGGTCGAAGCCGTGCCAGGTGACGAGCCTCGGCTCATCGTCGAAACTGCCGGAGAGCTGTGGGGCCAGCTCCATAGCCCTTGTAGCGTCGTCAATTGCCCAGGCGAGATTGCCGATGTTGCGATGGGTCTGAGACCTGTGCACATAGGCCATGACCTTGAGGTATAGCGGTGGGTCTGAGTCCAGGGCCAGACCGAAGTCATCGACTGCCAGCTCTGAGCGTCCGAGGTCCATGTAAGCGTGGGCGCGCACGAAGTAAGCGTCAGACATATTTGGGGCCAACGCGATCGCTTTCGCAGCGTCGGCGATCGCTCTCTCTACGCGCTGCTCGGGAGGGAGGGTCCAGGCGGTGTTGGGTCGAGACGCGATTCTGCTCATGACGGCTACGCGGGCATACTCGGAGTGGCCCATGTCCACGAGCGCCGCTGCCCTATG
The DNA here is from genome assembly GCA_012270625.1 of Dehalococcoidia bacterium. The sequence goes on from JAAXHZ010000250.1 coordinate 7,409, forward strand.
GACGTACGCGCGCGCCAGATTGGGGTCCAGTTCTATGGCCCTCGTGGAGTCAACGATGGCGTCGTCGTAGGTCTCGGGTTTTTGCAGATGAATGACGGAGCGGTCGGTGAGGATCTGAGGGTTATCAGGGGCCAGCTCCAACGCTTTGTCGTACATGCGCAGCGCCCTGTCCAGATCCCCGCGTTGGTAGGCGCTGAGACCCTCGGCAGCGTACTCCTCAGCGGTGTCGAACGTCTCCTGGGGCTGTGCGCAGGCGAGCAGCGTCGGCGCGATTACCAAAACCAGTACAAGCAGGGGTGACCGTCTCAGGAGTGAGAGTCTCCCATCCCTGCCCTGATCGCTGATACCTGACACCTGACCGCTGACACCTACCCGCTGCCCCGCAGCCTGGGATCCAGGAGATCGCGCATTCCATCGCCGAGCATGTTGAACGCCCAGACAGCAAGGGTCAGCGCGACGCCCGGCCAGATGGCTATCCAGGGAGCTCGGGCCATGAATCCCAAAGCGGAGCCGCTGAGCATGGACCCCCACGTCGGGAATGGGGGTGGTATTCCGTAGCCCAGGAAGCTGAGGGACGCCTCGGCCAGAATGAACACACCGAGGCTAATTGTAGCCATAACGATGATGGACGCGAAGGCGTTCGGGATGATGTGAACAAGGAAGATACGCAAGTTGCCGGCGCCCAACGCGCGCGCGGCCTCGACGTAGGTATTCTCCTTCAGGTAGAGCGCCTCACCTCTCAGAACGCGGGACGTGCTGATGCCTCGGTCGATGGAGAGTATGAAGATGATCTGCCACATTCCCTGGCCCACTACGGCCACCATCGCCAGAAGCAGTATCAGGGTGGGGATGGTCATCCACCCATCGACGATCCTCTGCACGATGATGTCGATGGCGCCGCCGACGTATCCCGATCCCATGCCAATGACGATGGAGACTATCAGGAATCCTATTACGCATGAGAAGCCGACGATCATGGATACCTGTGCGCCGACTATGATGCGACTGAGCTGATCACGACCTATCTGGTCGGTGCCCAGGGGGTGGTCCAGACTGTGGCCCAGCAGCGCTTCGTCGAGCACCTGCTCCCTGTAGTCGTGAGGAGCGATCCACTGTGCGGTGGCGGCCATCAGCAAGAGGAGACACACGATCACCAGGCCTACCGCGCTGAGCGGCTTCTCCTTGAAGATGCGCACAACGAAGTCCAGCCAGGGATTGAGACGCTTGCGTCTAAGGTCTTGTTCTAGCCCGAAGCTCACGGACTGCTGCTCTTGCCGCACCTGCCTACCTTTATGGTTCCAGCGTGTGTTTCTAGGTGTACCGAATCCTGGGATTTAGCCAGGCGTAGCTGAGGTCAACTATCAGGTTGGTTACCATAACCAGCAGGCCGAGAACGAGGATTATGCCCTGGATTACGGGGTAGTCTCGCTGCTGTATGGCCTTGAGCATAAGTGTTCCGATACCTGGGAGTGACCATATCTGCTCGAGGATGACAGTTCCTCCGAGGGAGAACGCGAAGGTGATTCCAACGAGGCTGACCACCGGGATGAGGGCGTTCCTCAGCGTGTGCCGGGTCAGGATTACGCGGTCGCCGAGGCCCTTGGCGCGGGCGGTCCTGACATAGTCCTGCCTAACGATTTCGAGAATTGTCGCTCTGGTCATACGGGCGACGGCCGATCCCTGTGAGATACCCAGGATCGCGGCAGGCAGAACGAACTGCTCGAGGTTCAGACGCGGTCCGTCGAAGAAATGATTGACTCCCAGGGGCGGCGACCAGTTGAACAGGATCGACCCAAAGACAACCACGAGTATCGCGATCCAGAAGTAGGGCATGGAAAGCCCAAGCACAGCGACACTGCGTAAGATGTAGTCTATCCAGGTGTCCTGGTAAGTGGCCGATATGATCCCAATGGCCAACCCCCAGACCACCATGACAATCATGGTAATTATGATGAGCTCGAGGGTGACGCTGTAGCGCTTTCTGAGAGAATCTACAACGGGAATCTTGCTGAACAGGGACTCTCCCAGTTCGCCGCGCGCTATCTGCCCGAGCCACACGAAGTACTGAATATAGATTGGTTTGTCTATACCAAGCTGCGCCCGGACTTTGTCCTTCATCTCGTCGGACATGTACCCGCCACGGCCTCCGCCCTGCATCCCGACGATGACCTCGATTACGTCGCCGGGCACGATTCTGACCATGGAAAAGACGAAGATTGTCAGAAACAGCACACCGGGAATCATTAGGAGCAGCCGGCGAACTATGTACTGCCGCATTCGACCTTTACCTCTTGCTTAACGACGGTCAGTGGAGCGAAGTATGCGCGCTAAAGCTGATACCGACAGCCAAGATTCTACAACGCGAAGGGTGGTGGTACGGGCCTGTTGAACGAGACCTGTGAAGGTCGGTTTCAAGTCATCCCGACCGACGAATAGATAGCCAGCCGGGATGACTCGCTCACTCAGACTGTTGGTTGAAGACTCGGGCTTTTCTACCGTTCGACCCACGCTCGGGCGGTACCCTGGCCGATCTGATGGGTGTAGTGGAAGCTGTAGTTCTTGAACCACGGGGCTATGGCGACAATCTGGATCCAGTTGGTCGCATAGATGTAGTATTGCTTCTCCATCAGGTATCGCTGAAGTTCAGCGACTGCCTCGAAACGTTCCTCGGGGTCGAGCTTCTGGTTCATCTCGACGATCATCCTGTCGAGCTCGAGGTCAACGAGACCCGAAACCGGCTGGGCCTGCTTCTGCTCAGGAGAGAAGTAACAGGGGCCGAACCAGTCCACCGGCTCGAATCCCCAGCATGGGAACTCGTAGATGAAGTCGAACTCGCCAGCGGTACGCGCCGCGCCGCGTGCGGCGCCGTCTTTGACGTCCATCGTCACGTTGATGCCGATGTTGCGCAGCGATTCCGCGATAAGCTCCGACTCGCTGAACCAGGTTGCTCCGACACCGTGAGTGGATGAGAGTATTGCGTCGAATCCGTCAGCGTATCCGGCTTCGGCCAGCAGCTCCTTCGCTCTCGCCGGATCGTACTTCATCAGGTCCTCACCGCTCACGCCATCGCCGTCAGAGTCGCCGTACTGACCGGGCTGCAGCCACCACTGGTTGCCCGGCGCCAACGGAGTTGGGTACGGGAGACCCCATCCGATCAGGATGCTCTCCACCCAGCCCTCTTTGTCGATGGCTAGCTGCATCGCGTGCCTGACCCGCAGGTCGCCCCAGGGCTTGCCTGTGCCGTCGCCACTCTCGCCCCAGTTCATCCCAAGTCCACGCACGTTCATCGGGTCAACGAAGACCTCGAAGTTGGTGTCAGGATTGGACTGCTTGATGTCCTGGTATCGCTGCGGGCTGAGTCCGCAGGTCTCGAGCGTGATGCCGCCGAGCTTGCCGGTGCGGAACGCGGCGTCCTGGAGACGCTCATCCTGTATGCCGTGGATCGTCATCTGGTCCAGGAACGGGATCTGATTCCCCTTGCCGTCCGTCCCCCAGTAGTTGGGGTTCTTCGTAAAGGTGATGTGGTTGGCCGGTTCCCATTCCTCGATGATCCAAGGCCCTGTGCCGATCTGGACCTTCATATCGTTCATGGCCTCTTCAAGACCAATGCCTTCGTCGGCCATGCGCTTGTCGATTCCCTGGCGACCCAGTATCCACGGCCCCTTGTGTGTAAGCTGGAAGATCAGGGGAGCAGACGGCTGGTTCGTGGTGATCTGGAGAGTGTAGTCGTCCAGCGCCTTGAAGGAATCGGGGCCGTCTATCATGTTGAACTTGGGGATGTACCTGCTGGCCTCGATGCCGAACGACATGCCGGCCGCGGCGACATAGTCGTGGGCGGTGACGTCGGCGTCGAGATCGACGTCGTCAGCCAACCACTCGTGGAGTCCTCCAGGATCGATGCCCCACTTGATACCCTTGCGGATATCGAACGTGTAGGTCATACCGTCGGACGAGATATCCCAATTCTCGGCGACACCGGGCTGCGAAGAGTAGTCGACGGGGCTGTACTCGGGGCCGTAGTGGAACATGCCGAGGCCTTCGGCATAGTGGCTCAGCGCGCCGTTCCAGTGTCCCATCTTGATAGGCCAGTCCCAGTAGCTGGGGACGACCCACTCAAGCGTACCAACCGCAGCGGAGCCGCCATAGACCGGCTTGTAGGGGTCGGGGATCGGAATGTAGCTCACCGGCACACCTAGCGCTTTGGCGGTCTCGGCGATGAACTCGGACGCAATCATGGTCGAGCTCTCCACCTCTTTGGGCGCGGCGACCGGAGCGGCCGTCGGGGCGGGCGCCGCAGGAGCGGGCGCCGCGGGCTGCTGCCTCACAACCGGCGCAGTGGTGGGCGCTGGAGCCGCCGGCGCGGCAGTAGGAGCAGGCTGGGCAGGGGCCGGAGCCGCTGAGGTGGTTGAGGAGTCTTCGGGCGCTGAACTACACCCCGCAACAAGTGCGGCCAAAACTCCCAACATGATAATTCCAACTAACAGTCTAACCATCTTCCAACCTCCTACCTGAATCTGACCCAGACCTGTGACTTGAGCTTTTCATTCCTCCAATATTGAGAGAATCACCAATCGGCGCTTCTCCAAAATTGAGGCCAATACTGGCATAGCAGGAAAGCGATGTCAAGAATTCCGAATCAGGGGTCAGGGTCTTTTCGTTTTCCGAAAACGGGTTGGGTGAGAGGACAACAGGCCCCCTCTCCCTCAGGGAGAGGGTTGGGGTGAGGGAATTCCCCCGCAGAATTTCACCCTCACCCCGGCCCTCTCCCTTGAGGGAGAGGGAGAAAAAGGGACTCCCC
>JAAXHZ010000251.1 GCA_012270625.1 Dehalococcoidia bacterium
AGGTTCCTCGCCATAGCGCCGCCCATATTGCCAACCCCGATAACACCCACGTTGTCCATGACACTCCCTCGCTAACTGCGCCGACCGTGACGCAACTACCTTGTTCGAGTGGCCCCTATTCAAACGGCAGTGCGTACAGACGGCGAGCATTCTCGCAGAGGATCTTGTCCGCCACGGCGGTGGGGAGGTCGCCTCGACCGCGGACGGCCTGTTCCATCTGGCGCTCCTCGGACGGGTCCTGGTGGCCGTAGTCGGACCCGATGACAATGTTATCTTCTCCTATACGGCTTACGAGGTACGGCAGGTCCTCGTCCGCCTCGCAGGCGATGAACAGGCGATATTCCCGGAAAAGGTCCGGGCCCCATTCTTCCTTAGGGGTCCTCGAGAACCGGTGCAACTGGTGAAGCAGGTAGGGAACCCAAGAGGCGCCAGCCTCGATGAAACCGAAACGCAGCGTTGGGAAGCGCTCCGGAATCTTGTTCGCCACGATGTCACGGAAGCCGAAGATAGGCAATGACCTCACGTGAGGGAAGGTTGCGCTCAACGCGACGTCCGTGATGCCGGTCCAGACAGGGCAGCCGGCTCCCGTATGCACACACACGGGGAGATCTGCCTGCTCCAGTTCACTGTAGACGGGGTAGAAGTACGGAGAAGCCAGAGAGAGGTCTTTCTCGATGCCTCGGAACAGGGCGCCAACCGCGCCGTGCTCTCTGGCAAACTCCACTTCCTGTATCGAGGCCTCGACAGAACGCAACGGCAAGACAGCTATCCATCTGATGCGTCCGCCGGTGATAGCGCAAGCCTCCGCCATCCAGTGGTTATAGGCCCGACACAGGACCACTTCGAGCTGCGGGTCGTCCGTCAGGTAGATGATGAATAAGGTCGGATAGACCACCTGGATATCGATTCCTAGTTTGTCCATCTCAGCCACACGGGCCAGCGGGTCGGTCAGCTCTCTGCATCCCAGTGGAATGTCGTCGCGCTTCTGTTCCCGCACCGCCAGCGAAGGGGTGTGCAGGAAAATACCGCCGCGCCCTCCGGGTTTGGGGATGATGTTCCCGTCGATCAACCAAAAGGCATTGCTCTCCTTGTACAGCGTGTCCGTGGGGACCGAAACGGCTATCGGTCTCCGCGCGTGCATCGCTTCAGGGATCTCTGTCCAGATATCCCCAGGTTCGATTATGTGCGTATCGGCGTCTACGATGCCTGTCATGTTCGCCTCTCTCTCCCTTCGAACGGAGCGCTGCGCCAGCCGCATTCCTAATCTAGAGCTCTGGAATCAGACCTCCTCCGAACACGCCGTGCATGACCTTCGGTGTGATGCCGGGCCATATCTCGATACCGAGGAAGTAGGGAAACGCGACGTACAGCACTGCGGAGATTACCAGGCTCGACAGAACAGCGACGAAAGCAGGAGTCTTTGCTTCTACCAGGAAGAACGCAAACAGGAACACGGGGACAGTCACGTAGAAGCCAAACACAAACAGCGCGATGCTCAGTGCGACCAGCCAGCCGGCAATCACAAAGATGCGCGACCAACTCGCCGCGACGTCGCCGCTGAATGCGTCCTGCTCGCTGCCCAGGCTCGCCATAGCCAGTATCCGGTTCAGCCGAGGTGAGAAGTCACTCAGCAGTATCGCTACGAGCATGACGAGCGTAGGGATGCCGATGACCAGCGGGACGATCCGCTGGCGAAAGTCGTATTGCAGCGACGCAATCACGATAGTGCCCGCCAGCACGAGTAGGAGTACGTTGACTATGAGCACAGCAGGCTGTACGTTCTTCATCCGCTCGTCAACTTCGCCTTTCTCATGGCTGTGAACCTGTCGAACCAGAACTTGATCAGCGGAGAGCCGGCAAANNACGAGGATGGTGATGATGATCAGGATCGAGATGGGGCTGGCGAAGAAGATGGCGTAGCTTCCCTCCGAAACCTGCAGGGACTGCACGAATGACCTCTCCGCGGTGTTCCCCAGGACGAAGCCGATCACAAACGTGATCAGTGGGAACCCTGCCCTTCGCATCAGATAACCTATGCACCCTGCAACGACCGCGAGCAGTAAGTCCCAAGGGTTGCTACGGATAGCATAGACGCCGAGGAACGACACGACAGCCACGATCGGGGCCAGATACCGCACCGGGATGAGGCTTAACCTGGCCAGGAACCCTCCGCCGCTCACCACGATGATCGTGGTCAATATCTGCGCTGCTATGACTCCCAAGATGATGGCCCAAACGATATCCAGGT
>JAAXHZ010000252.1 GCA_012270625.1 Dehalococcoidia bacterium
CGAGGCTCACGGCGCAGATCGTCGAGCTCGACCGCAAGCTGACAGCTCTGATTGCTGAGCTGGGTGCGAGGCTCACGGCACAGATTGCTGAGCTGGGTGCAGGGCTCACGGCACAGATTGCTGAGATGGGTGCAGGGCTCACGGCACAGATTGCTGAGATGGGTGCGAGGCTCACGGCACAGATTGCTGAGATGGGTGCAGGGCTCACTGCATGAGACCGCCGACCTGCCGGCTGGCTCCTCCGTGCACGAACGTCTCTCCGCGCTGGTGCCGATCCGCTGCGGCGTCCCGGCGTGCCGCCTGCCCGCCGGCCTCCTCGGTCTGGTCGGCTACGACGGCGCGCTGCGCTCGGGTAATGTGACCGTCATGGCACCGCAGCAGGCGAGCGGAGGAATGCTGGCTGTCACGCGTTTCCCGACTGACCAGTTGTGCTTCGATCGGAGGAATCCGAGACTCTTCCTCGACGGTGAACTGGACGAGTCTGACCTCGTCGAACGACTGTGGAAAGAGTTTGCCGTCGATGAGCTGGCGCTCTCGATCGCGAGCAACGGGTACTTCGAGCATGAGCCGCTGTTCGTAGCGCGAGAGCATGGCAAGTTGGTTGTCGTGGAGGGCAACCGTCGCTTGGCTGCGGTGAGGATTCTTGTTGACGGGAATCTCCGGGCGAAGGTGGGAGCGAGTGAAGCAAGTGATCTACCGAGGATCTCTGCCGCGCGACGCGAGGAGTTAGCCACGCTGCCCGCTATCGAATGCAATCGACAAAGCATATGGCAATATGTCGGCTTCAAGCATGTCAATGGCCCACAACCATGGCAGTCATATGCGAAGGCACAGTATGTCGCTTGGGTGCACAATGAACTTGGCGAAGGACTCGACGAGATCGCCCGGCGAATCGGTGATAGACACACTACCGTGCAAAGACTCTATAGAGGCTTGATGGTACTACGCCAAGCACAGGAGTCCGGTAGGTTCGACCTCGATGACCGGTGGAAGAGACACTTCTCATTCTCACATCTTTATACCGGTCTGGACTATCAGAACATCCAGGAACTGCTAGGAATTGACAACGAGAGCAGTTTCTGTCCTAACCCAGTTCCTGAGGCAAGACTAGAAGCACTGGGTGATCTTTGTAGATGGCTCTACGGGCAGAAGTCTACTGACATCCGGCCTTTGGTGCAGAGTCAGAATCCTGACCTTCGCCGACTAGACTCAGCTATCGGCAGCGACGCTGGCTTGATCGCGCTGCGGCGTGGCCTTCCATTGGATGTCGTGATCGACATTAGCATTGGGGATGAGGAACTCTTCAAAGGTCATCTTCTAGATGCTAGGCATCGGCTACAGGAAGCGCGCGGCAAGCAACTGACTGGTGATGCTGGTGACAGCGATGTTCTCCGCATCGCACACGAGATCCTCGAACTTTCCGATCGGCTTGTCGCCGACATGGAGGATCACCGAAGGCAGGAACGAGCGAATCGTCGCAGAACCCGTTCTTCCTCATGACATCGAAGTTGGGATCGCCCTCGGCGTCCAGCGACTCCACCAAGCTAGCCGATTGGCTTGAGCTGAAGGCGCTTGCCTCTTGTGACGGAAACAGCAGCTTCCAAGACCTTGTGGCGGAGCTTCGTCGTGGCGGATCGACCGATTCTGTCCAGGAGTCTATGGA
>JAAXHZ010000253.1:0-122 GCA_012270625.1 Dehalococcoidia bacterium
ATCCAACAAACGTACGTGGACGGAGAGCTGCAATACGCGGTTTAGGTGCACTGACCATAGAGGTGTGAGACACGGCGCCCTCGCGCAGGCAGACCTTTGCAAAAGTCCGACTCTTTCTTCTC
>JAAXHZ010000253.1:261-1176 GCA_012270625.1 Dehalococcoidia bacterium
TCCCCCCGCAAGACGGGGGGAGAGTTGTGCAAAGGTCTCCCCACTCGAGGAGGACGTCGAACGAAGCGTGTTCGCAAGCCACTTGCTGTCAAGCGGGCCGGATGTCGGTCAGGGCGAAGTCGTCGCCTTTGAACAGCAGGGGTTCTCCAGTCGTTTCGGCCAGCGCGTAGGCGAAACAATCTCCGAAGTTGAGTCCGGCCGGGTGGTTGCCCTTGCCAAATCTGCGCCAGGCTCGCCGCGCAGACTCGGCCTGTTCCTGTGTGACCTCGATGAGCTCGACCCCAGCTGCGACCAATAGCTCGTCAAGCGCTCTCCCGGCGTCAACTCCGTTGCGGCTCTCGAAGACCATTGTCGCTTCCACGAGCGACACAACGGATAGACGGCAATCATTCGCAGTCACGAGCACTTGTTTGAGTTCTTCGGCATCTGCTTCTCCCAACAGAATGCCGACAAGCACCGAAGTGTCAATGATCACTTCGGTGCGCCGTACTCGTCATACATCCAGGCGTCGACTTCCTCATGAGTCAACCGCCTCTTGATTGCAGTCTCAATCTCGGCGAGGGAACACCCGGCATCTGTCATCATTCTTCGAATCAGAGACTGAGACGCGCGTTCCTGTTCAACCGCGAATCGCAGCGCGGTGTCAATCGCGTCACCGGGCGACGCGCCCGTCATTTCTGCCAATTCGTTCGCCAGGCGGCAGGTCTCTTCGTCTTTGATGGTGATGCTCATGACGTCCTCACAGTCAACAAGGCAATCCTATTCCACAACGCCTCGCACCGTCTCCGACTCCTAGATGAGCCGATCAGCTAGCCTCGCGGAGCCTGCGTTCGCGCCTGGAGGGAGTGTCTGTGACGAACGATCAAACTAGGTCGCAGCCGCTGCTGCAGGGCCTCAAAGTCGTCGAGATGGCTA
>JAAXHZ010000254.1 GCA_012270625.1 Dehalococcoidia bacterium
TTCTCCCCGCCGATCAGGTTGAACGCGGGCACCCGCACATCATCGAAGAATATCGTGTTCTTGGCGCCGGTTCCGGCTCCGCCCTCGCCACTGGTTATGAGCAGGTCCATCGGCTGTATCGTGATGCCTTCCGTGTCCGTAGGCACCATGAACCAGCTCAGGTTCTGGTGACGCGCGCCATCCGGATCGCTGCGCGCGATCGTCCACAGCATCTCGGCCCCGTGCGAGCTGCCGACATACACCTTCTGTCCGTTGAGCACGAAGTCGTCTCCGTCACGCACGGCGCTCATCTGCACTCCGGCCAGGTCCGACCCGGCGCCGGGCTCGGTCAGGAGCTGCCAGGTGCGAACATCGCCCTTGAAGATGGGTGGGAGGAAGCGCTCTTTCTGCTCATCGGTTCCCCATACCAGTACGCTGGCGCCGCCTAGTCGTCCACCACTGTCGTAGTATGGCGGCAGCGACAGATCGTACCCGTCGAGCTCCTCTTCGATCACGATGGCGTGGTCAATCGAAAGCCCGCCTCCACCGTACTCTGGCGGCGCCGTGGGCCACAGCCAGCCCTTGGCTCCGAGCCGTCGTCCCAACTCCCGCAGCTTCAGGTAGCCGTCGTAACTGAGGTCCATCGAGTCCGCAGGATACTCGAGACCGTCCGGCACGTTCTCTACCAGCCAGTCCTTGACCTGCTGCCTAAACTCCTGCTGCTCCGGCGTGTATCGAGGCTCGAAGTCCATAGTCCAGACACTCCTAGGAAGTCACGTGTGGTGCACGGTGAGGAAGATTGTAGTATCGGAGAGAAAGAGGGTCAAACGCGGCGACTGCCTGAGATTGGGCGGGAGCGCCGAGCGCTAAATCTTGAGAATCCCCCTCGCAATGTCCTTTGCCTCGTCCAAAGTCGCAGCTACGTGCTCTGCGGGAACACTCTGCAAGACGTTGAGAGCGTGAACGGTTTGGGCAGGCGCGCCGGATAGCCCCACCACGATGCACTCCGTATCCTGGTCTATGGCTGAATCGATCATCTGCTCAACTACCAGGGCCGCGCTGTCGTCGATATACACCGAGTCGGAGAAGTCGAGGATGACCACCTCGTGGTCTCTGATATCCACGCTGATGGTGTTTATCAGCTTGTTAGAGGACGCGACGGTGAAACTGCCCCTGAGCGCCACAAGGCCGACGCGAGCAGAGAAGGCGTCCACGTCATCCGAGTCGTCCAGGCCGAAGAATGTGCGGTCGAGCACCGGCACGGAGATCACGCTATCGAGCTCCAGGCGCTCGAATTGGCGCGCGCTGGCCATTCCAGCGGCGATCAGCCCTATCGCCACGGCCGTAATCAGGTCAAGGAACACAGTGAGTCCGAGAGTAATAAGCATTACAAGAAGATGCTCCCGCTGGACGCGGTGAATGCGAGTCAGAAAACGCCAGTCTATGATGTCCCAGCCAACCTTCATCAGGATACCCGCCAGGGCCGCGTGTGGAATCGCCTCGACGTACTTCCCCAAGCCCAGCACCAGCGCCAGCAGGATCGCCGCGCGTATGGCTCCTGAGAGCTGGGTTCGCCCTCCGGCGCGTATGTTCACCACCGTTCCCAGAGTCGCCCCGGCGCCGGGAAGCCCCCAGATAAACCCTGCTGCCATGTTGCCTATGCCCTGGCCCACGAGCTCCCTGTCCGGGTTGTGACGAGTGCGGGTCATTGAGTCGGCCACGAGGGAGGTGAGCAGACTGTCTATCGAGCCGAGCAGCGCGATTGTCAGCGCAGGCTGCACCGCGCCAGTCAGAACGCTGAGGGAGAGGTCAGGCAGCTGCGCGACCGGCAGACCGGTCGGCACGTCGCCAATCACCGGCGTATCCTTCAGCCACAGAACACCCAGAAGCGTGCCCGCGACCAGCGCGACCAGGGTTGGAGGCAGAAACTTTCTCAATCTCTCCGGCCAGACGATACCCACCACGAGGGTCGCGACAGCGATAGCCAGCGCTCCATAGTTGACGCTGCTTATCGCATCGGGCCATACCTGGACAGTCCCTATGGGTCCACCCGTGGCGACGGGCTGGCCCAAGAAGGGCAGGGTCTGTATCAGGATGATGATAATGCCGATGCCGGACATGAACCCTGATATGACTGAGTAAGGAGTGTAGGACACGAAGCGCCCTATTCTCAGAACGCCCAGAAGGATCTGTATGCCCCCCGCCATGATGACTATCGTGAACGCCTTGGCGAGGCTGTCCGCATGGGCTGTGACGATTACCGCCATCGCCACCGCCATCGGCCCCGTGGGGCCGGATATCTGGGATCGTGTCCCGCCGAACACAGCCGCGAGGAAGCCCACCGCGATCGCCCCGTAGATGCCGGCGAGCGCGCCGAGACCTGACGCTACGCCGAAGGCCAGAGCCACCGGAAGACCAACTACCGCTGAGGTAACGCCTCCGAAGACGTCTCCACGGAACGTCTGGAGATCGTAGCTGAACTTAGCCGTCAACTGATGACGCATCTGGTAACCGTCCCAACATGCGGTGGGGAATGAAGGAGGCAGGGAGTCCTGGTAAAGTTTGGGTTGCAACAACAGACCCGGACCAAGAGGCCCTGCCGATGTCCAGAGTAAGATTCACACTTCCACAGGTCAAGCTCCACCCCGACACTGAGCCTGTTTCAATGGCGTCAAGATAAGGGACTCGGGAGTAAACGGCGGAGTTTCAAGGGCATGTTTGTTGGTGGCGCGACTGATGGAGCGGCGTTTGGCCCTATCCGTCCGCGACTGTGATCAGTAGGCGGCAGTGGTCGCTTGCACCCCACTCGGCAACGCCATTCATCGCGCGCACCTTCACGCTCTCGTGGAAGCCGCGTGAGGCGAATACGTAGTCCAGCTGGTTCTGTGCGGTCGCTGGGGACCGCGACGTGGTGTAGTAAGTAGGCACATTGCCGGTGTCCGGGGGCAAGCCTTGGGGCGAGGGACACGCCCGCCTGCCTGCCGGGTACCGCGGCCCCAGAAACTCCATGCCGAGAGCGTCCAACCTGTCCGTGACAGTGCGGGCGCGGGCCGGGATCTCCAGCCGGTTGTCCTCCGTAGCGCCGTGTATCATGTTGAGGTCACCGGCGGCCAAGATGCGGTGCGTGCTGGGATCGGCGCTACTGATGAACGCTGACAAGTCCGAGATGACGCGGTGCGTGGATCCGTCCGAGTATATCCACGATGATCTGCCCCTGGACGGATGTGGCGCTTCCCATCGGCCGTACATTGAGACGGCAATGAAGGGCTCGGTTGAGCCGTCGCGCGGCGTGATGCGGGACACTGCTATCGTCCCGATGCCACTGACGGCGATCTCGTTCTGCTCCGTCCAATCTATCGGACCGACCTGCTTAAACCACTCGATATCGACCCGGTTGGAGAGGCGAACGACCATGGGCCAGCGGTCATACAGGGCGTCGGCGCGCCCGTGCCACCAGTCGGAGTTCCACGAATGCGAGTCCCACGCCTCTCGCGGACCGATGTCCAGAGGGCCTGTGCAATCGGTAGGAGGGAGCGTCGCATCCCGCAGTCGCACTAGGTCGTCTGGCGGCGGCGTGGCCTCCTGCAATAGAGCAACGTCGGCATCCATCTGCACGAGCTGACGCCACGGCTCGTGGCGCTTAGCGATGTTCCAGCTCACAACTGTTACGGCCAATGCACCGTCCGATGGTCCTTGGGCCTCTATGGGAGACCATCTTGGTCTGGATCGGGTTCGATCCAAGGTTCGAGCTTGGCGGTGTCAGATACCCCGCTCAGCCTCCCGACTCCAGTTGGCGGAGCCGCTCGCGCAACCGTCTCGTCTCCGCGCGCTCGGCCTCGAGAGCAGCCTCGCTCTGCTCACGCAGTGCCTCGCTCTGTCGAAGCAGATCTCGCTCCTCACTCGCGGTGCGCAGATACTCACCAGTCGCCGGATCGTAGAGCCGAGGCCTGCCATCGTCCCAACACAGGCTGATGCCCAGAACGTCGGAATAGCCCTTCAGTATCCCGTCCGGTTCCGTGGTCAACTCAATGGGCTGGTAGATGCCATTGACCAGTCGCTCTCCCGATAGAGGCTGGCCATGGTAACTTCCGCCCGATGGATCGAGCCGCCAGTACTCGGGGATGCCGATCTCGGCATAGATGCGACGCTTTCTGCCCGTGTCCACCCTGCCCGTACTGTCGGACGCGATCTCCAACACCCAGTCCGGCGGTTTGCCGACCTCCCAGGGGAGGTACAGTCTGCGTGAGCGAATCGCCTCCGCGTCCACGCCGAACGCTATGTACACGTCAGGCGCTACCCTGACGTTGAGGTTGGACCGGTCGTAACAGATGAAGTTGCCGCTGTCGATGAACACATCGCGCCTGCGATAGAAGTCCCCGAGCCACGCCTGGATCAGGTCCAGAAATTCCCATATCTCTCTAACTTGCTGCATGTGGTCTGGTGGTCGCTCGCCGAGGTCAGGATCGAATTCAAGGCTGGAGTAGTCGATGTCACCCTGCCGCCTATACGGCAGTATGGTCACGCCCGCTGCGCTGGTAGTCATGGCTGTCCTCCCGGATCAGAGCCGAGACTCTGAAGCTGACGATTCCCATTATAACGCAGTCCCGCTCGCTGACGCGCCGACTCGAACACAGTCACCGCAACCCAGGTGGTAAGATCACAGCATGACATACACCGCTGATCTTCATGTCCACTCTTCCTACGCCTACGCTACCAGTCGCGATCTGAACTTCGAGAACCTGGCTAGATGGGCCAGAATGAAGGGCATCGATCTGCTGGCGTCCGCGGACTTTACCCAGCCGGCCTGGTACGAAGAGTCACGGACCAAACTGACCGACACCGGCGACGGACTCTATGAGCACGACGGTGTGAGATTCATCATCGGCACCGAGGTTAGCTGTGTCGCGCGAGTCAACGGTCGCGGCCGGCGAACCCACATGCTGGCGTTCGCTCCGAGCCTCGAGACTGTGAACAGAATCATTATCGCGCTCTCAGCAACCGGAGCCAAGCTAGACGGCGACGGCAGGCCCACGCTGAAGATGTCACCCCGCGATCTGACGGAGTTGCTGCTGAGCATAGACCCACGCTGCTTCGTCATCCCCGCCCACGTATGGACGCCGTGGTTCGGGCTGTTCGGCTCCAAGTCCGGATTCGACTCCCTCGAAGAGTGCTTCGGCGACCTCTCGAAGCACGTCATCGCAGTGGAGACAGGTCTTTCCGCTGACCCCACCATGTGCTGGCGCGTCCCGGACCTGGACGATCTGTCCATCGTGTCGTTCTCAGACGCTCACTCGCTGCCAAAGCTCGCCCGAGAGCTGACCGTCTTCAACGGAGATCTGAGCTACGACGGGCTGGTCGAGTCGCTCAGGTCGCAGGACATCGCGTACACCATCGAGTTCTTTCCCGAAGAGGGGAAGTACCACCTGTCAGGACATCGCAAGTGTGGCGTTCGATTCAACCCCGAAGAAGTGGCCGCCATAGGAAATACCTGCCCGGTCTGCGGACGCGCAATGACGCTCGGCGTGATGCAGCGGGTCGAGGATCTCTCCCGAAGGGAGGCAAAGCCCACGTTTGGAGCGAACGGGATGGTCACATCTGCCGATGGCAGGCCGCCGTTCAGGTCGATGGTATCGCTTCAGCAGGTGCTCTCTGAGACATTGGGTGTCGGCGTCAACACGAAGCGGGTTCGCACCGCCTACATGAGTCTCGTGGAGACGTTTGGAAGCGAGATGAAGACACTGATCGACGCGCCGACAGCTGACCTGGCTGACTCCCTCCCCACGCACGGCCCCCGACTCGCAGAGGGCATCGAGAGGGTGCGGATGGGCAACATCCACATAGAGCCTGGATTCGACGGACAGTTCGGCGTGGTCAAGGTATGGGCCGATCAGAACGAGTCCGACACACCTCTCCAACCTCTGCTAATCTGAGTGTAGGGCACGCGAATTTCGGATATGGAAGATGATGAAGGTAGGGTTTAGGAGGGCAGCATGACCACAATCACAGAAAGCACAGAAAGGCTGCTGAAGGTCGGGACAGTCAAGGAAGTCAGGGAGCGAGGATGCAGAGTGGTCACCGGTGGCGGTCACACGATCGCAGTGTTCCCCTGGGGCGACGAGTTCGCGGCGGTGGACAATCGCTGCCCGCACATGGGGTTCCCCCTGGACAGGGGAACGGTCAGCAACGGCATTCTTACCTGCCACTGGCACCACGCCAGGTTCGACCTGTCCAGCGGCGGCACGTTCGACCCATTCGCGGACGACGTTAGATCATTCCCGGTGTCTGTCGTCGAAGGAGAAGTATGGGTTGATCCGATTCCGCCCGAGCCCGATCCGATTCCAAGATGGTCTCGAAGGCTCGAAGACGGCATGGAGCACAACATCAGGCTGGTGATCGCCAAGTCGGTTCTCGGCCTAAACTCGGCGTCAGCAGATTATCGCGTGCCGCTGACGATCGGAGCGAAGTTTGGAACGACGTACTCGGACAGCGGCTGGGGACAGGCGCTGAGCATGATGACCTGCTCGGCCAATATGCTCGACTATCTCTACTCTGAGGACCGCACGCTCGCGCTCTACCAGGGAATCAGGCACGTGGCGTCAGAGTGCGCCGGACGACCGCCGCGATTCCTCGTGGACCCGCTGCCCACGGGTGAGACGCGACCGGAGGTGTTCAAGCAGTGGTTCCGGGACTTCATTGAGGTGCGCGATGACGAGGGAGCCGAGCGCTGTCTGAGAACCGCCATCGATCTAGGCATCTCCCAGCGGGAGATCGCAGACATGGTCTTCGCCGCGGCCACCGACAGGATATACATCGACGCGGGACATGTCGTGGACTTCTGCAACAAGGCGTTCGAGATCCTCGACCATATAGGATGGGACCATGCCGGCCTCGTGCTGACCAGTCTGGTGCATGGCATGGCGTCCGCTCGCAGAAGCGAGGAGCTCAACTCATGGCGCAATCCCATCGATCTCATATCAATGGTCCAGAAAGCCCGGGCGACGCTGCCCGACCTATGGGCCGAGGGGACAGCCCTCAGAGGCGAGTGGGAAGATGAGCAGGCGCTTGCAGCGACTATACTTGAAGACGACCCTGCCGCCACTATAGACGCGCTCGAGCAGGCCGTGCTATCAGGCGCGTCCGCTGAGCAGCTCGGCAGCGCGGTGGCCTACGCCGCGTTCCTCAGAATGGCCCGGTTCCACACGTCCAACGAGTTCAACGACTGGGACACCGTACACAACACGCTAACAGCGGCCAACGCGCTGCACCAGGCTCTCATACGGGCGCCGTCGGTGGAGCTCCTCCGCGCAGTGTTCGACACGGCAATCAGCGTCTATCTAGACCGCTTTCTGAACATGCCCGCACAGCGGATACCGGAGCCGAACGGGGTGGTATCCACCGGAGATCTGGGGCAGGAGATCCTGGACACCATGAACTCGCAGCAGCAGGTCGAGCCATCGGCCAGGCTGGTGACCGACTACGTGGCGGAATCGGACAACCCTGACGGCGTGCTGGCCGTACTTGCACACGCCATGCTGCGGGAGGACTCAACGTTCCACCACTTCCAGATCGTCGATGCCGCCATCAAACAGTACGAGCTCCGCAGAGGCTCCGACTCAGCACGGCACGTGCTCGTAGCCATGTCGAGGTTCCTGGCCGCGCACTACCCAACGCCCAGGTCCGTAAACCAGACATTCAACATAGCAGTCCGCCTGCAGCGCGGCGACGAGATATTCAGGGA
>JAAXHZ010000255.1 GCA_012270625.1 Dehalococcoidia bacterium
ACCTGCACCGCTACGTGAACGAGTTCGCGTACAGGCAAAGCGTGGGACAGGGCAACGACCTCTTCACCCTCGGGCAGACTCTAGATGGCATGGTAGGGCGCCGCCTGACCTACCGCGAGTTGACGGCAGAGGAGGCGCTCCTGTGAGCGAAAATGTGCTTGCCGGTCGGTTCGACGAGATGATGGACGCCGTGCTCGGTCCTGCCCCAGGCGCTGTAGACTTCGTGGGAGACAGGCACCGCTTCTACTGCCGCTCTTCGGTGAGGATGCCGGAGGTGGCGGACAACTCCATCGCCCTGACCGTAACCTCTCCGCCCTACTGGAACTCGATTGACTACGACATCCACACGAAGGACGGCCCCGACGCATGGCATCGTGAACGGCAGTATGCGGCGTTCGGCAAGACCTTCAAGGACTACCTGCGGAACATCTCTAAGGTCTTCCGCGAAGTGCTCCGCGTTACTGTGGACGGCGGGTTCTGCGCCATCGTCATCGGGACCATCCTGCACCACGGAAAGCACTACCCCGTTCCGATGCTGATTACCGAGCGGATGCAGGCCATCGGTTGGGAGTTTCACCAGGACATCATCTGGAATAAGGTTACAGGTGGTGTCCTCCGCGCTGGCTCCTTCATCCAGCATCCCCGGAGCGGCTATTTCTACCCGAATATCATGACGGAGTACATCCTCATATTTCGCAAGCCCGGCCCCGCCCGCAGGGGTAAGGTGAAGGCGCTGGACATTGACGATCTGTTCACACGGGACATCGCTAACAACATCTGGCACATCGCGCCGGTTCCCCCACACACGATAGAGCACCCCTGCCCTTTCCCTGAAGAGCTGGCCCGCAGAATTATCCTGCTCTATTCAGACGAAGGTGACGAAGTGCTCGACCCGTTCTTGGGGAGCGGGCAGACGGCGCTCGCCGCCATCCGGCAGCGGCGCATCGTAGCGGGCTATGACATCGAGCCTTCATACATCCGCCTCGCCGTGGAGCGTATCGGTGCCCCGCCGCCGCAACGAGCATTCAATCTGGTTCCTCGTTTCGACAAGGTGAGCGCATGACCACGCGCTACTCTGTCGAGCGCCGCGCCTTCGACCGGCTGCTCTCCGACTGCTCCGAGGAGGCAATGGCCGAGTACGAGCATGCCGTCACCACCCTCGTCCAGCGTTACAACACCACCATCTACGAGAATAGGTTCACCGTGGGCGGAGCTGTTGAGGTCTTCACCTATGCGCTGCTCAAGAGTGTTGGCATCGACTGCACCTTGTACGGAGACCAGTCAAACGCCGGTGACATTCTATTGCCTGGAGACCGAAAGTTGTCAGTGAAGAGCCGATTCACGCCAAGCGGAGGCGTCACCTTGCTGAACAAGCGGGGATCTGGGGTGCGGACATGGCAAATCCCAACGCTATTCGTGCTGTCAGGCGTAGGGATTGTCTTCGGTGCTCCCGACATGGTTGACGAGCAGCACATTCAGGACACTGGCGACGCTCAGGTGATAACGCAGCGAGGTTTGGCCTCACTCACGGCGAACGGGGCAAATGTGCTGCCCCTAGAGATTCCACAGAAGCAGCCGACAGAGATGACGGGGTTCTCTCATAAGGCGAGCACTGCGCTTGCGCGTCAGATTCTGTTCGAAAACCAAGCGGAGACGCTCCTACAAGTCTTCCCGCCTCTCGGCTAGTCAAGTATATAGTTCCTGGGGGAAAGGTGTTCCCGAATCCCCCCTTGCGGCGCGCTCAGCCTTAGTTGAGGTGAGTGTAGGCCGGAGCTATCCTAGCCTGAAGGGACTGAGGCGGTCGGTATTTCCCCATTCTCTTGTAGACATCAGGAGCTACATCTCATGACCAGCATGAAGAATGTGACACTGCCCCTAATCATAGTCGCCATCGTCCTTGGCGCCGCCGCGCTCACGGTCGGCATCGTCGCCATGGTGAGCGATAGCGACGGAGGGGAACCATCCAAGTCGGACCCCATCAACTACACCGTAGACTATGTTGAGAAGGCCATCGACTACTACAGGACCCATGGCCGTCAGGCCACCCTGGACTTCTACAACTCCCCGGAGAGCGCGGACGGCCGCTGGTACCTCTTCGTCATCGACGCAGCGGCGGACGCGCTGGTGGCGCACCCGAACCCGTCGCTACTGGGGGCGAAGAGCTCGCAGCGGCGAGACTCGAAGGGCTACGCCTACGGCGCGGAGATGCTGAAGACGACGGAGGAAGGCCAGTGGGTGAGCTACTACTACCGCACGTACGACGGCGATACG
Organism: Dehalococcoidia bacterium; assembly: GCA_012270625.1. The sequence goes on from JAAXHZ010000255.1 coordinate 2,272, forward strand.
CCTCTTGAGGAGGGCCAGAAACACACCTGGCTGGTGCTTCACGACGGAATGCTCTTCGGTTCCGGCTGGTATGAAGATGTGACCCTGCTACCCACGAAGGAAGAGGACCCGGCGGGCTACACGCAATGGTTCGTTCAGGACGCCGTGGACGTCTACGACGCGGGCGGGCTCGACGCGCTGCTGGAACGGTATAACGACCCTGCTAGCGTTGACGGCGACTGGTATATCTACGCGTTCGATCTGGAGGGCAA
>JAAXHZ010000256.1 GCA_012270625.1 Dehalococcoidia bacterium
TGCAGTCTCTCAGATGTACCCGGCATGAACGGGTATAGCGCCGTCTTGAGACAGTTGATTACGCTCATCGCCGTCCATAGCGTTCTGGCCGCGTCGTCTTTATCGCTCCTGACGGCCCGCCAGGGCGCCTTGGAGTCCAGGTAGCGGTTGGCCGATCGCGCAATGCCCATCGCGGACTGGAGCGCGTTCCTGAATCTGCACCTGTCGAGTTCCATTGACACAGCTTCGAGTCCGTGACCTGCTTGCTCAAGCAGCTCCTCGGACTCCTCGTCCAGTTCGCCCGGATCTGGAACTGTTCGGTCGAAGTTGCGTCCGACCATGGACAGCACTCGATGTACCAGGTTGCCGTATGTCGCGACGAGCTCGTCGTTGTTGCGCCGGACGAACTCTGTCCAGGTGAAGTCCGAGTCGCTAGTCTCCGGCATGAGAGCGGCAAGTGTGTACCGGATGGAATCTACGTCGTATCTATCCAGGTAGTCTGGCATCCAAACCGCCCAGTTGCGACTGGTGGATACCTTTTCATCTTCCAGGTTTAGGTACTCATTTGCGGGAACGTCATAGGGAAGGTTCAGGTTTCCATACGCCATGAGCATCGCCGGCCAAATAACCGTGTGGAACGGTATGTTGTCCTTGCCCATGAAGTAGTAGGAGCGCGAGTCCTTCTGCCAGAAGTCTCGCCACTTGTCGGCGTCACTTGAGCTCTGCGCCCACTCTTTGGTAGCGGAGAGGTATCCGATAACTGCCTCGAACCAGACGTAGATGCGCTTGTCTTCGTAGCCCTCGACCGGCACGGGTATGCCCCAGTCCAGGTCGCGAGTAATCGCGCGGTCCTTTAGTCCGCCCTCGAGAAATCCGATTGTGAAGTTCTTTACGTTTGGCTTGAAGTGGTCCTTCTGGCTCACCCACTCCAGCAGTCTGTCCTCGAACGCGCTCAGCTTGATGAAGAAGTGCTCGGTCTGGCGTATCTCAGGCTCGCTGCCGCAGATTCGGCACTTGAGCCCGACCAGCTCCTCAGGGTCAAGTGTCCTGCCACAGCGGTCGCACTGATCCCCCCGAGCGCCCTCATAGCCGCAGTGCGGGCAGCTCCCCTCGACGTAACGGTCCGGAAGGAATCGCTCGTCCGCCATGCAGTAGGGCTGCTCCATCGTGTCCTTGTACAGATACCCGCGATCCAGCATTCTCAGGAACATGTCCTGGGTGACCTCGGTGTGGTTCTGCGTGTGAGTGGACGTGAACAGATCGAAGCTGATACCAAGACGATCCCACGTCTCCAGAAACTCATGCTGGAACTTGGACAGGATAGTCTCAGGGTCCACGCCCCGCTGGTCAGCGGCTATCGTGACTGGGGTGCCATGCGCATCGCTTCCCGACACCATCGCGACCTCGTGGCCCTGCATCCGGCTGTATCTGGCGAATATGTCGGCGGGAAGATAGACTCCCGCCGCGCCGCCTACGTGAATTGATCCGTTGGCATACGGCCACGCGACGCAGACAAGTACTCGATCAGACAAACTGATACCCTGAAACACCGTGTGTGGAACTTATGCCCAAATGGTAGCACACCGCTCGGACAGCCTGCGAACGGCACGAATGCCTAACTATCGAGTTCCAGCCACCGCGAATAAAGCTCCCTCCTGGACACACCCGTAACCGCGCCGACCTCCGCGATAGCGTCCCTTGCGGTCATCCCGCGCGCCTTCGCATCCGCGAGCAATTGTGTGACGTCCGGATCGGACTCGGCCATCGACATACCTGTCGCGCCCTCGATCACCAACGTGAACTCACCACGAGGAGCTGTGAAATGCGAGATCGCTCCTGATATTGTCCCCCGGTAGATCTCCTCATGGAGCTTCGTCAGCTCACGGCACACCGTGATACTCCGGTCTCCGAGGGTCTCTCCCATGTCAGCAAGAGCTGACGCCAATCTGTGTGGAGTCTCGAACGCCACGATTACCCTCGATTCGAAGGCCAGGCTCGACAGCAGTCCAACGCGCTTTGACCTTTCACGCGGCAGGAAGCCGACGTAAACGAACCCATCCATCTCCATACCCGACGCGGCAAGCGCGGTTGTAAGGGCCGACGCGCCGGGTAGCGGCGCTACGTCGAAGCCGTGCGCCGCGGCTGCCGCCACGAGGTCCTGCCCGGGGTCGTTGATTGTCGGAGTTCCAGCGTCTGAGACCAGCGCAACGTCGGAGTCAGCCAGCAGCTCCACCAGCTCCACCAGCTTGGAGCGCCTGTTGTGCTCATGAAACGACGTGACCGGAGTTGTGATCTCGTACCGCGCCATCAGCTTGCGCGTAACGCGGGTGTCTTCCGCAGCGATCAGGTCCACTTCCCGAAGGATACGCAGCGCGCGAAGTGTGATGTCCTCGAGATTCCCGATCGGTGTGGGGACTATGTAGAGTGTTGGCAAGTGGCTGAATCGTCTGGACTCAATGGTGTACGTACGGCCTCAGCATACACGATTCGTTAGCCTCGCCCGCAGTTGCCGCGCCTATACTGTTGGCGTACAATCGCCCCACGCACTGACTCAGGAGTTTCACAATGGTAGAAGTCCTAGACATCGAGACCCAGTTCGATAATCAGTTCACCCGTCAGTTCGGCTTCCCCAAGGAGCGCCCCGCGACGAAAGTCCAGGGGCTGTTGCAGGATAAAGTGCGCGACTTCATCACCCAGTCGCCCTTGCTGGTAATGGCTACCAGCTCTGCCGACGGCTCATGCGACGCCTCTCCAAAGGGAGGCAAGCCCGGCTGGGTCAAGATCCTGGACGACCGACGCATTCTGATTCCCGATGTAGCGGGCAACCGGCTGTTCCAGTCGTACTTGAACATGGCAGACAATCCCCACGTCGCGCTGATCTTCTTCATTCCTGGTGTCAGAGAGACAGTGAGAGTAAACGGCACAGTCGAGATCATTGACCGCTCCGATCTCGATGAGCTTCAGGTCGAGCTCCAGGTCTTCAACCCGGACGAGAATTCCAAGATTCTTCAGGGCATCGTGGTAAACGTGGATGAGTCCTACGGACACTGTCCCAGGGCACTCGCATTCTCGCGTTTCTGGGACACTAACCGCATCGCCGAGAACTCGAAGCGGTCCTAGCCCGTCCGGACCAGGTTAGGGAAGGCAGCCCTCTCATGCCATCCGGCGCTCTATCCGGTATTCGAATCATCGAGTACAGCATCGGCCCGGCCGGTTCGATGTGTGCAAAGACGTTCGCGGACCTCGGCGCCGATGTGCTGAAAATAGAGCCGCCTGAGGGAGACCCTGCCAGACGCCTGGGGCCTTTCCGGGACGATAAACCGGACCCAGAGGCCAGCGGCATCTTCCTGTACCTCAACGCCAACAAGCGCGGCATGACCCTCGATCTGCGACACGTGGCAGACCGTCGTCGTATCCACGAGCTGATCGCCGCAGCCGACATATTCGTCACGGACGTCCAGCCGAAACAGGCAGAAGCTCTTGGTATAGATTCCGCCACAATCGGCGACCTCTCCCCCAGGCTTGTACGCACCTACGTCACGCCGTTCGGCAACACCGGACCTTACCGCGACTGGAGCGGCACGGACCTGATCGCATGGCACATGGGCGGCATGGGTTGGGAGTCTCCCGCCGCGTTCGTTACTCATCTGGAGAAGCACACCCCCTTGCGTGGAAGCGGGAACATGGGCATGTATCTCGCCGGGTGGGTTGCGGCGGCGGGCGCGATGTGCGCCCTCTTCCACAGGGAGGCTTACGGCGTCGGTCAGGAGATCGACGTCTCGGCCATGGACGCCGTCGCCAGCCACATCCGGGGCAACTTCGCCACCTACTCGTACGACATCTCGCGCCTGCCTGACAGCAGGAAGAAGGCTTTCTTCCCCTGGATTTGGAAGGCCACCGACGGCTATGCCTCACAGACCTTCTTTCTGGATCACTGGTGGGAGACTCTGAAAGACATGATGGGCAGGCCCACGTGGGCCGACAGCGAGGCTTTCGATACCCTGGAGGGTCGGAGAACAGGCTACGAGGAGATCGAAGGCGGCGTAGCCGAATGGACCAGGCGCCAAAGTAGGGGAGACCTATATCGGGGCCTCCAGTCCTCCGGAGTGCCCTGCTTTCCAGTCCAGACCGTTGACGAGATAGTCGCCTCTGAGCACTACAGCGCTCGCGGCTTCTTCGTCGAGCAGGACCATCCGGTCGCGGGAGTGGTGAAACAGCCGGG
>JAAXHZ010000257.1 GCA_012270625.1 Dehalococcoidia bacterium
CGGCGAGCCACTTCGTGGGTTCCCGCGTGCGCGGGAATGACGGGTAGGATTTCGGAGTTTTGCACTTCCCTCGACATCGGGGGCTTATGAAATTTTCTCTGCGCCGGGCAGGTCGTTGACTTTCAGGCTGCTCAAGCCTAGAATCGCAACTGCTGTTGAACCCTCAGCGCGCTCTGATTGGCCATCTATCGAACTAGGTGGGCGCCCAATTTAAGTCTCATCCAGACTGGACTCGTGCAAAGTGCGTCCCACTTGGACCCCTAAACCCGGCGACCGCGTGGTCAGACATCCCAGACGTGCCGAGCTGAGTCCTGTAACCATCGTCGTTGACACCCGAAAGGTTCAGCGCAGGGCGCTTGCGTCCCCAATGATCGTGATTTACGTCTTCATTGGGCTGATCATCGGCGGGACTCTGCTGCTCTCTCTTCCGTTTACTAACTATGGTGGCGCCTTTACGCCGTTTATGGACGCGCTGTTCACTGCCACGTCGGCAGTGACGGTCACTGGTTTGGTCGTCCAGGATACCCCGCGATACTGGACCCTGGGAGGTCAGCTGGTAATTGCGGGGCTCATATTCGTGGGCGGCTTGGGCTTCATGTCGCTCGCAACGTTCGCTTTGGTCGCGATAGGCCAGAGAGTAACCCTGCCGCAGAGGATGCTGCTCAGGGAAAGTTTTGGCGGAGACCTCATTGGCTCCGGATTTGGTGGACTGGTCCGCTTGACCGTTGGAATCGTAGCCTTCGCCGTAGGCGCGCAGTTACTGGCTTTTGCAATCCTCGCCATAAGGTTCTGGTCTATATACCCTCCTGATCGCGCGCTGCTGATGGCGCTGCTTCACTCGATTTCGGCCTTCAACAATGCCGGATTCATATTTATCACTGAAGAGGGTGGGATGACCGCCTTTCAGAACGACGGAACGGTCATCGGGGTCACCGCAGGCATGATTTTTCTGGGCGCGATCAGCTACGGAGTGGTGATCGACTTCGTTACGCGCCGACGATTCAGGCTGTTTGGCCTGACCACCAAGTTGGTTCTTGTGCTGACGTCCGTGACTATACTCGTGGGCATTGGCATCTTCCTGGTGTTTGAATATTCGAACCCCGATACACTCGGGCCGCTGCCGGTGTCTCAGAAGTTGACCACGGCCGTGTTTGAATCAGTAAGCGGGCGCACCGCGGGATTCACGACGCTTGACTACGGCAAGACTCAGGATGAGACCAACTTCATGATGACCGGCCTCATGTTTGTTGGAGGGGCGTCCGCATCTGTGGCTGGCGGAATTAAGGTCAACACGCTCGCGATAATCCTCGTGGCCGTACTTTCCACAATCCGAGGGCGCACTCATGCTTCGGTATTTGGGAGGGAGATACCTTCAGAGCAGGTCAGGCGCGCCCTTGTGCTTGGCGCCATTTCGACAGCGATCGCATTCAGTGTCGTCGTTGCCTTGAGCATCACAGACGGTGGCATGGATTTCCTCGACATATTCTTCGAGAGTGTGTCCGCTTTCGGCACAGTCGGACTCAGCGCCGGAATCACATCGATGCTGTCGCAGTGGGGTCAGCTCATCCTGGTCTTGGCAATGTTCGTTGGCCGCCTCGGTCCATTTACGATTGGAATCGCTATGGCTCAGGGTTCCACGATCGACAACTATCGGTTCGTCCAGGAACGCGTTACAATAGGCTGACGGACCAACCTGTTGGACACTTTCCGATGGCGCGGGTAGGGGTAGCCTGATGAAGAAACAGATCGCCGTTCTTGGCTTGGGGAGATTCGGGTCGAGCATCGCCCGGTCACTGTACAACCTCGGACACGACGTGCTGGCAATGGATAGAGACGAAAGTCGCGTTCACCACATGATGGGGACATGTACCTACTCCCTCATCGGAGACTGCACGAACGAGGCGGTGCTCAGGGAATTGGGAGTGCCCGACTATGACGCCGTGGTTGTCGCGATAGGGTCGGATGTTACGTCGAGCATCATGGCGTCGGTCCTCATTAAGACCATGGGAGTCCCATACGTAGTATCGCGAGCGCACAACGAGCTGCACGGCAATACACTAACTCTGATCGGCGTGGACAAAGTGATCCACGCCGAGGAAGAGATGGGCAACAGACTTGCCCACAGCATGTTCAACCCGAATGTCCAGGAATACCTTGAGATCACGCCAAATTTTGGCATCAGCAAGCTCAGGGTTCCTGACAGATTCGATGGAATGAGTCTCACAGAACTCGGTTTCTCCAGCCCAAGAAACAAGTACGGTCTTGTTGTCATTGCGATTCGGAGGGGTAGAGAGGTCACCCTCAATCCCGACACCAACGATCGGCTCCGCTCGGGAGACTGGCTGGTTCTCGCTGGGCATGACTCGATGTTGGACGAGCTCGACAGCATGGCGGAGCAGCCCATCGAGTTGGACGCCGCAAATTGATCGCGAAACCGCCTCTACCTACTCGGCAGGTTGGTTGAGGGCTCATCATGGTGTTCAAATGGCCCAGAAGGAAGAACCACTCCGACGACAAGAGTCAGGGCAGCGTCCGGCCATCTACAGCGCTGGTGCAGGTCACAGGCGGACCTTTGGACAGTATTGTGGTCAGACTGGCGTGTGAGCTGCTCGAATCCCGAAGAAGTACGCTGCACCTGCTGTACGTTATTGAGATGTCGCGAGATACTCCGTTGGACGCCGTCGTTGCCGAAGACTCACAGGCCGGAGAACAGGCGCTGGAGGACATGGAGCGAATCGCTCGACGGTACAACTGCATCATCCAGGCCAGTCTGGTGCAGGCTCGAGATGCGGGTACGGCCGTCGTTCAGGAGGCCGTTGACAAGAATGTCGAGACCGTCGTCATCGGCACGTCCGCTGCCGACGTGTATGGCCGTTACTCACCGGAACGTCACGTACCTTACATACTCAGATACTCCCCTTGCCGGGTGATCCTGTCTCGGGAGGCTGATCAGACGGGAGCTGGACTTCCAAGATACGCATCGCGTGCCAGGACGGTTTAGATGGAGACCAATTCCAGGTCCGCAGGCGCAATCAGAGGATTGAATCGAGTCGTGATAGGCGGATGTGGCAGGTCCGGCGTCGCAATCGCCCATGCGCTCAGCTGGCCTGGCCGGACGATCCACATACTCGATGTTCTCCCAGACGCTCTCGACCACTTGCCTGAGGAAGCAGTACGACGGGGCATGGTCGTCCCGCGTCTTGCTGACATAACCCTGGAGTCTGATCTACGGGAGACCGGCGTTCAGGATGCCGATGTGTTCATCGCGATGGCGGGCAGCGACGCCGTGAACATAATGGCTTCCCAGATCGCTCGTCACATACTCGGCGTAAGAAATGTGGTGTGCAGATTGAACGATCCGGTTAAACGCGATATGTACAAGGACCTCGAATTGACGACTATCAGCCCAACGGAGATCCTGAGGGATCTGATAATTCAGCATCTCTAACTGTACGAGTCTCTGCCGGAACATGTATGCGATCATAGTAGGCGCCGGACGAATTGGGACCGTGATTGCGCGTTGGCTGCTGGATGCCGAGCAGGAGGTCACGGTCATCGACCGTGATCCCAACAGGTCGGCCGCGATAGAAGACGAGCTCGGCAGCGTGGCAGTGTGTGGCGACGCGACCGAGTTTCGAGTTCTGTCGAAAGCGGGCGCCAGTCGCGCGGACGTTCTCATAGTCACCGGACGCAGAGACGACGAGAATCTGGTCATTTGTCAGATGGCGGCACACCTCTTCGGCGTCGGTAGAGTTATGGCGACTGTTAACGTGGCCGAGCATGTCGAGCTGTTCGATCGACTGGGTGTGAGCGAATCGATAGATACGACCGCGATGCTGGTGGACGCATTCCAAGAGCGTCTTGGCGGTCTGCTAGTAGAGGACGTCGGAGGGAGTTGATGGCTGGCAGGCTAGCTTATCTCGGTCCTCAAGGCACCTACAGCGAGCAGGCTGCCATTGACTATGATCCACAGTCGGACCGAGTCGCTTATCACGCCATCCCGGTCGTGGTTGCGGCTGCGGATAGAGGAGAGGTCGATGAGGCAATCGTGCCCATTGAAAACAGTCTGGAAGGGACCGTAACCTTCACTGTCGATCTACTGATTCATGAGTCGAGCCTCAAGATCAGGAGCGAGGTCGTCGTTCCGATTCACCATTGCCTGTTGGCTGAGCCGGGGACCCAACTCGATCAGGTTGAGGTCGTGTACTCTCATCCGCAGGCGCTCGCTCAGTGCCGCAGCTACCTTACACGAAACCTTCCCAATGCCGAGCACGTGGCGTCTCTAAGCACAGCCAGCGCGGTGACGGACATGCGCGAGAGCCGTCACGCGGCAGCGGCGATCTCAAGCCGCCGCGCCGCTGAGATATTCGATGCGCCGGTCATCGACGCGAACATCGAAGACATATCCAACAATCAGACCAGGTTCGTGGTACTTGCGGAATCAGATCACGAGCCCACAGGAAACGACAGGACTTCGATCTGTTTCGACTTCGCCCAGGATGCGCCTGGGGTTCTATACGACACACTTGGGGAGTTGGCTAGAAGAAACATCAACATGATCAAGATAGAGTCGCGACCGGACAGGCGGAGCCTCGGACAGTATGTGTTCCTGATCGACCTGGAAGGCCACCGTGAAGATAGCGTGATTCGAGACGCTCTGGAGGGAATCAGGTCGCGGGTGTCCATGTTCAAGGTGCTGGGATCGTATCCGAGGGCTGCCGTTCCGGACTGACGTTCTGCTTTGAGATTTACAGTGAGACTGAAAGGGCCTGCTCATGGGAGCAGGCCCTGCCGATTTTCGCTGATCTGGGTTTCTATGCCGTGCCTTCTTCGGACTGGTCGGAGTCGTCACCCGCGGAGACCCTGGACCTCATTGCGCCAACTCCCTGTCTCGCGCTCGTGACGGCCCCTGATCCTGCTTCCCGTACCGCGCCCAATGTTGTGGAGCCTCGCTCCCTGAGTGAGTCCACGGCGGGCCCGACTCGATCGCCGACGGCGCTGATGTCAGGCACACCGCGGCTACGCATTTCCGCCGCCATCTGGGCTGCCATCTCGTCTGCGCGTGTTCTCCAGGCCTCTCCCATTTCCGCCAGCTCGGCTCGCGTTTGCGCACCCGATTTTGGAGCGAGCAGCAGCCCTATGATTCCACCGATTACAGCGCCTACTAAAAGGCCGAGGGCAAAGCCACCGCCCCCATTGTTGTTCCCCATTTCGTTTCCTCCTGTGGTTCAGTTGTCGCTAGAGCGGTCCTTTCTTCGGAGCAGCCAAGTCACAAATCCTATTGCGCTGCCGATTCGACGCCCGGTTGACACGTTCTCAGTGGCAGGATTGATGATACGTTCCGAGACTGCCTGCGCAGCGTCCTGAACGGTATCCATGGTGGCTTGGGCAGTGCTTAGGAGCTTGCGGATCAAGGCAAATACTATAACCAGCGCTACTAGAGCGGCGGCAAGAAGTATCAGTAGTACGACATCTGTGACTAGTCCGACTATGGTCGCGATGTCGCTGACTGTGTCACCTTCCAATCAAGTCACCGTTCATTGGCTGTTCTTAGAATCATCGTAGCATGGGGTTGTATAGCACGCAATTGAATATAGAGATTACGGTTTTGCTTACAATGGCTGGCCCGATCAACGTTAATGCAATATATGGTGTCTGAGCGCCGCAAGAGCGAGGGATGACAGGAAGTATGGGAAATGGGTTCGTCCCGGTCGGATGCTCAGACTACTCAGGGCTTTATGAGCATCCGCGTGGTGCCGCTTTCGTCCTTGCGCTGAGTCAGGACATTATGACTGCGCTCTTCGGCCCATACGACCACGTCGTAGGCATTGAGCACGTCAGGAATTATCACCTCTATGAACGACTCGGCGTCGAGCTCGATCTGCGCGTTGAGCGCGGCGAGAATCCCAGCGCAGGTCTTCCCCGTGCCGTCTATTATGATCCAGCCGTTGGAGCTCTGGACTCCGACGCCGTTTCCGGCCATTATCCGAGCCTCCCGGACACTAATCTTTCCGGTCTCACGCAAGTCGAGTTGTCGCCTGAATTCGCCGACCGCGTCGCGATGAACCGCCGACGCTCGGTCGCCCTTCTGACAGACCGCGCCGCGTACTCCAACGATGTCCGGATTGATTCGCGCCAGCTCATCCACGTCGGACATTCTCAGGTGGCCGGACAGGGCCGTGGACATGCCCGATTCCTTGCCTTCGAGCACCATCTCACGGAGTTGCAGCTCGGGCATAAAGTCGAAGAGGTTCCGCCCATCTTTAGTTAGAGTGTCGATCAGCCATCCGTCGCACTGCCCCGCCTTGGCCAGCTCCACCATGTGGTCAGCTTCAAGACCTCCATATAGTGGATTGTCCGCAAACAGTGACCCGATCAGCTTGGTCTCGAACCCGTTCAGCGCCTCTCTGCATTCCAGAAGCGTTTCGACCGCCTGCTCGTACTCGGTCGTCATGAACCCGACCTTGACTGAGGTTGCGTCGAGTACGCCCGCGGCATACACCGCCATCGCGACTGTTCCAGCCTGGTTCGGCACTACACCCAGTGTGACGCTGGCGTGCCTCTCCATTGGAATCGCGTCTCGAACTGATTTGACCGTAAGTGGGTGGGCTGAACCCACAAGTGCCTCCTGCAGGTTCTTGACATCAACAATGTCTGCGCCGCCGTGCAGCGCCTCGATGGCTTCGGGTAGGTTCTGGACGCTTACCATTAGCAGCATACGTGTTCACCTGTGGCTGGAAAGTGGTTCCTACTGAGGTCCTGAAGCTTGTGGAGATCCATTCGGGAAGTCGAGGCGACTCCAAGTCTTCTTGATATGAGTCGATTAGCCCTTCGCGGGTAGGTCCATCACTGAGCTGACGTCTGACTCCAGATCTGCCTTCTCTGCATCGGAAAGATCGGAGAGAGGCGGCCTGATGTGTCCTCCGGCCAGCCCCATCAGCTCGCCCCAGAACTTGCACATGGAAGCCGGAAGCGCTCCACCGAACTTCTGGACGGTGTATGCCCACCACTTGTCGGAGACCTGCTTGATGGGTCGCACGTGGGCATCGTAGAAGTCGTCGTCAAGGTCGCCTCGCATCGCTCGGTCTATGAACTGCACGTAGTAGTTCTTCTCAGGCGTGTCGAATCGCCAGTCGGACGTGTTGGCGAACATGACCTGCTGCTCGAAGCCCAGTTCTCGACCCCGGAACAGTATCCACTCATCGGGTGTGCTGATTATCGCGTCCCGCCCGACGAGCTGGTGCGTCTCAATCGAGATCTCTTGGTTGAAGCTGGCTTCTTTGACTCCTACCACGTTGGGAATCCGGCAGACCCGCTGGAGGCCCTGCGCGTCCAGCACCGTCCCAAACTGCGGCGAGTTGTAGTACATGATCGCGAGGTTGGTGTTGTCGGCCAGCAGTCGGACCCACTCCACGACCTGGTCTTCGGTATTGGTCACGAAGTAAGGCGCGCCGACGATCAGCAGATCGAACCCTACGCCTTCGGCATGGCGCGCCAGGCTCAGCATCGACTTGGCTGAAGTGTGCGACACATGAGCGCCTATTGGCCACTCTCCGGCAGACTCTTCCGCAATTACGTCGTAAACTCGGAGCCGCTCCTCATGGGTGAGGCTCCAGAATTCGCCCATTCCCCATGTGCAGCCGGCCCCGTGAGTGCCGAGGGCGCGGACGTGTGCGATGTTGCTTCGCAGACCGTCCTCGTCCAGCTCGTCTTCAGGTGTGAACGGCGTCATTAGAGTGGTCCACTGACCGCGAAGGTTTTCTCGCGCCCAGTCCATCGACTCTGTCTTGGTGTACTCGGCCATAGCTCTCTCCGCTGGAAGGGGAATTAGAGGGTTAGCGCAGGTTCAGAATTCCAACGCGACCGTCCGGATTATAGTAGCCGTGAGGTGTGATAGTGTCAATGACACACGCTATCCCGAGGCTGCCCAGCGGCATGTGATCACTAGGATTTATCGAGCCGACTCGAGATCTCCGAAGAGGATCAACCCTTCATGATTGCCTTGTTGTGAGTCCGCAGGCAGCGGGTACACACGTACAGTTTCTCGACCTTGCCATCTCGAACGATGGTGGAGCGCTGCACGTTCGCGAACCATCTGGTTCGAGTGCGCTTGTTCGAGTGACTAACGTTATTGCCGGATTGACCGGCCTTGTTACAAAGTTGACATCTAGCCATTTTTTCTCTTTGACGGCCTTTAGGCTTAGGATTACAATTGGTCACCAGAACCGTTGTTGGGCAATCCAACGTTAGCACACACGAGATTGACCGGGCAAACCGGACTGTCCATGGCACTTTCCAATCGAGATCCCAATAGACTAGATGGTCCAGAACTTCTGTCTATGTTCCAGTCTGCCCTCAAGCTGCTGGAGGTCAATGTCCCTGAGATCAACAGGCTAAACGTGTTTCCGGTACCGGATGGAGATACCGGAATCAACATGTACCTGACCCTGCTGGACGTGGTCTCCAATACCGAGCCGCGTGTTTCCCAGTCAGTGTCCGAGACCTCCCGCGTAATGGCGGATGAGGCGTTGAGCGGCGGTCGAGGCAACAGCGGTGTGCTGCTGTCTCAGTTCTTCATGGGTATGGCAGAGGCGCTCGAAGATTGCTCAGAGTGCGGAGCCGCCGACTTTACTCGCTCTCTCGCATCCGCGTCCATCCATGCCTACGGCGGAATCGGCCACCCACGCGAGGGAACAATCCTGACCGTTATGCGCGAGTCGGCAGAAGCTGCCGAGAATTCGCGCGCGGACGACTTGTTGAATCTGCTCGATACGGTGTGCGATAGCGCTCTGGACTCGGTTGCGCGCACTCCTACTTTGCTTGCTGTGCTCCATAGAGCCGGCCTTGTTGATTCCGGCGGATACGGTTTCTACGTCATGTTAGAGGGTATCCGGCGTCATCTTCGGCAGACAGATGACTTGGACGAGCTGCTAACTCCTCCACAGCCCATTTCGCTGGACGGCAGCGTCTCCGCTGAATTTCTGGATGAGATCGAAGATGAGGAGTTCGGGTACTGCACGCAGTTCATGATCAATGGAGAGTCCCTCGACAAAGACGCCATCATGGAAAAGCTCATCGAGCTTGGTGAGTCGCCCGTAGTGATCGGCACGGACTCCCTCGTCCGAATCCATGTTCACACACACGCCCCGGACGAGATTGTCGAATACGGACGTGCGCTTGGAGAGGTGTCAAAGGAAAACATCCAGAACATGGACGAGCAGCGCGAGCAGTACTCGGCCGACCGTCGCGCCGAGCTGGGCATCGAGGACGTCGCCGTCGTTGCCGTCGTACAGGGTGAGGGACTCGAGCAGGTGTTCAAAGACTTTTCGGTCGAACACTTTGTCGCTGGCGGCGATACCATGAACCCGAGTGTCGGAGATGTTCTTCGCGCCATAGAGGACGCGCCATTAGAGAACGTGGTGTTCCTGCCCAACAATCCCAACATTATCCTCGCGGCCGAGCAGGCTGCGGAGCGTGCGTCCAAGAACGTTCGCGTGGTGCCAAGTCGCACGGTGGTGCAGGGGATCATGACGGTCCTGAACTACGATCTCACTCATGGGTCATTGGCCGACCATGCGGCTGAGATGATGAATCAGTTGGATACAGCCCGCACTGGCGAAATCTGTTTCGCCTCACGGGACGCCGAGGTAGATGGTGTCAGGGTGCGAGAAGGCCAGCTAATTGCGATGCTGGACAGAAGGATCGTGCGCGCGGACGATACACTGGAGGGCGTCCTCACAGGCCTTCTGGAGACTGCCGCCGCCGACCAGTCTGTCGATCTGGCAACCCTGTACTGGGGCGACCAGATGGATAAGGCGCAGACCGATAAGCTCGTGTCACTGGCTGAAAAGAGATTTCCTGAGACGGAGTTCGAGGTGGTCTTTGGGGGCCAGCCGCACTACCATCTCTTAGTATCAATCGAGTGAGGTCATATCATGGCTGTGCGAGTTGTAACCGATAGCGTTTCAGATCTGCCGGCGAGCATCGCGGATGAGCTTGACATAACGGTAGTTCCCGCAAACGTACATTTTGGCACACAGGTGTTCAAGGACGGCGTTGACCTAACGACCGACCAGTTCTTCGACCGACTGATCAACGGGCCGGATTTTCCTACTACGTCCCAGCCCTCTGTTGGTGAGTTCATGGACGCCTATTCGAGCGTCGCTCGAGATGCCGATGCGATAGTGTCCGTTCATGTGTCGGGCAAGGTGAGCGGTACGGTCAACTCAGCGCGGCAAGGGGCCGAACGTGTCGATGTAGGGTGTCCTATCGAAGTGCTGGATACGCAGCAGGCGTCAATGGGAGTTGGCCTGATCGCGATGGCCGCGGCGCGCGCCGCTAAAGAGGGAGCCGCCGTGGACGATGTCGTTGCGGCTGCGAAAGATGCGAGCGAACGAGCCCAATGTGTGGCGCTTCTGGATACACTGGAATACCTTCAGAAGGGTGGCCGAATCGGCAAAGCCAGAGCCCTGGTCGGAACGCTTCTAAAGATAAAGCCGCTCATCATAGTTCGGGATGGAGAGGTACACGACTTCGCGAAAGAGAGAACTCGCCGTAAGGCGGTGGCCAGACTCGAGCGGGCCGCGCACGAGTTCGCTCCTCTCTCATCGGCATCAGTGATGTACAGCACCTCTCGCGACGAGGCCGACACTCTTGCCGAGTCCATTCGTTCCCTGATGACAGGCGAAGAAGACCCCATAGTGGCCAGGTTCGGTCCGGCGCTTGGCACATACGTCGGTCCAGACTCGCTTGGACTCGTGGTATTGAGCGCTGATACATAGTCGGCGAATCGAATCTTTGCGATCCTGACATGACAGTCGCGCCGCAGGAAATCCGATCGCTCTACAACATACTCCGCCAGGAGCGTGCCCGAGGATACGATGA
>JAAXHZ010000258.1 GCA_012270625.1 Dehalococcoidia bacterium
GATCTGTGAGCTTCTGAGATATACAGGTTCGGCGATGCCCGGATCGACCGTCTCTCCACGCTCGAGCTTCTGGTAGCCCATGTAAGCGGCAGTGGACGCTCTCCGCGTGGGTGGGACAGCCCCATATACCACTGCGTCCGGCCCGATCCGCGCAGCGATCTGGCTCTCCAGCCCGAAGGCGGCCTCTCCACAATACACAACCTCTGCGGATACTTGGTCCAGAAACTCGTCCAGCGTCTGCACCGCTGTTTCGACTGTCTCTAATCCATCGACAGTCCGACCGACGTAGAGGCGATTCCGACCGGCGCTCGCAATGGCGCATATCGGCAAGCCGAGGCTCCTGAAGGGCTGGATTTCGAGGTCGAGTGTGCCAACAGTCACCAGGGGGATTCCCCTGGTGGAGGCGATGGCCTTGGCCGTGCTCATCCCAACCCGCAGCGCGCTGAACGCGCCGGGGCCGGAAGCGGTGAAAACAGCGTCGAGGTCTGAGAGCCGCCTGCCTGCTTGGTCTAGCGCGCGGTTGATCGCCGGAACAAGCTTGACCGAGTGGTTGCGCTCGGACCTCCACGCGATCTCTACCAGTGACTCGCCTTCGACCGACAGCCCAACGGCCGCGTATCTGGTCGAGGTGTCTATCTGAAGCTCCAACGGGCTACACCGATGCGCCAAGACGCTCGAGCGCGTCGAAAATCGGGAGGTGCTCCGTGAGACAGCTCTGGATAGTGAACTCCCTCTCTTCACTGGAGACCGGCCTTATGGAGATCAGCAAATGACGCTCCGGGAAGTATCCGGGAGCCTTGTCTGCCCACTCGATCACGCAGACGCCGTCCCCGTACAGGTAGTCGTCGAGACCCAGCCCGTCCACTTCGTCGAACGTGTCCAGGCGATACAGGTCCATGTGATAGACGGGCACCCTGGCGTGGTATTCGTTGACCAGCACAAACGTGGGGCTTCGAGCGTACTCAGAAGAGCCGAGCCCCCAGACTATTCCCTGTGTAAGCGTAGTTTTACCCGCGCCGAGGCTGCCGGAAAGCAGGATAATGTCACCGGCGCCAATTGTCGTGCCAATTGCACGGCCGATGTCGTGGGTCATTCCTGTGGAATCGGAGTGGATACGGATCTGCATAAGGTGGGACTTATCTCTTGTCCCTTGCTGGCTTCGATGTGAGAGAACCGGCGAAGTGGCAGCTGCGAACAGCCACCAGTTGACTCTCTCGTCTCGTGTATTATATTCAGACCGACAATGCGGCAACAAGCCGAGGTGGTTCTTGAAGGCCCTCATCGTCTCCGACGTGCACAGCAACCTGGAAGCGTTTACCAGCGTGATCGAGGATGCGCTCGCTCGCTCAGGATTCGACGAAATATGGTCGCTAGGCGACCTCGTAGGTTACGGTCCCGATCCAGCCGCTGTGATCGACCTGATTCGGGAGCATGAACATCGCGCTGTCGCCGGCAATCATGATCTCGCGTCCATTGGAAGACTCAGCCTGGAGGCGTTCAGCCAGCACGCTGCCGCGGCCAACACCTGGACCGCACAGGCGCTTGACGAGGACCGGATTCGATTTCTGCGCGATCAGCCTCTCAGCCTGGAGATAGACGAGTTCACCATGGTCCACGGCAGTCCGAGGGACCCGATCTGGGAGTACGTCGTCTCGGAGCGCGCCGCGGTCGCCTGCTTCAATCACTTCGACACCTACTGGTGCCTGGTTGGGCACTCGCACATTCCTTTCATTTGCCGCAGGGCCGAAGGTCAGAGAAGCGTGCGGTTCTTCGCTCCTCAGTATGGCGCTCCATACCCGATGGAAGACCAGCGCCTGATAGTCAACCCCGGAGGTCTGGGCCAGCCGCGCGACGGCGATCCCAGGGCGGCATATGCTGTGTACGACTCTGGCGAAGAGACCGTTACTCACTACCGTGTCGAGTACGACATCACCACTACTCAGCGGAAGATGCGCTCCCACGGATTGCCTGAATTCCTGATCGATCGCCTGGCCCTGGGTCACTGACGACCGGATTTAGAAGACCACCTACTCTCCACCGCGAGGCGCGGCCGCCTGTATCCTGGGGGACTCCCTCCGACTTCGAGGGGGCAGGTCCCGTATCGACTGGGCGAGTTCCTGAACACGATCGTGGTCTCTGAGTGATGTGATGATCGCGTCCACCCCAGCGTCTCGCAGGGAAGTCAGCATGGCCACAGACATGCCACCCCACCCGTGAATAAGCATCACTCCGCCAGTCGATTCGCCAATCTTGCGAAATTCGATGAGGTCTTCAAATGTTCCCGTCCAACCTGTATCGGAGAGGTTCCACGAACCGGCCACGCCAAGAGAGCGCAGGGCAGAGGCAGTCCTTCTATCCACGGGCTCTTCGAGCCCAAGTATGAGGGCGACGTCGGGGTGGCTTACAACAGCCGCAGGTGTGCTATCCAGTTCCGCTAACAAGAAGTCGCATCCCGCCTCGACCATCTCTTCCAGTCCTTTGTTGTCCATGTAACGGCAAAGGACGCCCCATATGAGATCGCTGAACGCTCCGTCTTTTCCGCGTCTTCGGATCTCGATGTGGAGATCGGTGTCGTCGCTGTCGAAAACAACTGCGTCAACGTTATCACGGCCAACCGCGGTGAGGTCGTCAACGACCCGCGATGCCGAGGCACTGCCTATTAACGCCATAGTCGGAGCCGCTTCGACCCTGCCGGTCAGCGCCCCAAATCCAATAGGCTGGGCTGACTGCTGTCCAAGCCTTCCGATAAGGTCAATCAGTTTACTCATGCCTGGATGGTGTCCTCTCGTTGGTGGGTGGTCTCTGGACTGCGTGCGATTCTAATGTCTGACACGCTTGGCATTCAAGTTGGATGTTGCCAAAGCGCGAACGTGGTATTACCCTATCCGCCGAATGAGGAGGGCTGCCTTGGAAGCTCTACAGATCGACGGTAACTCGCTTAGATACCTGGTCGTCGAGCCCGACGACTTCGATCCGCACCAGGAATACCCGGCCGTCGTCCTTCTTCACGGCTACGGAGCGAGCATGACCGACCTCATGGGTCTCTCCACTATGCTCGACCGGACGGGTTACCTCTACTTCTTTCCAAACGCCCCTATCCAGATTCAAATCTGGCCGGACATGACAGGCTACGCCTGGACGCCGCCACACGGATCTGCCGACGCCCACACCGCCGAAAGAGACGCCGAACGCGCTGAAGAGCTGCTCGTCGGATTCTTCGACGAGGTGGCGGAGCGACACGGCGTCACAGATGGCGGGATAGTAATGGGCGGTTTCTCGCAGGGTGGCACGATGACCTACAGGTTCGGACTCCCCAGGCCGGAGAAGTTCGCGGGTCTCGTTATTCTGAGCGGCAGGGTACCCAATCCAGACGGCCTGTCCAATCGGCTGCCTGAGTTTCGTGATCAGCCGGTGTTTGTTGCGCACGGCACTCAGGATACGATGATTCGCGTAAGCGTCGCCCGGGACTCCAGAGAGTTCCTGGCGGCCAACGGCTACGATCCTGAGTACCACGAATACGACATGGCTCACGAAATCAACCATGACGTGATGGCTGACCTTGGGTCCTGGCTGAGAAACGTCATGCCTCCTTTGAGGCAGAGCTGACCTCTGGCGCGCTCACTGTCCACTAACCACCAATCACCAGCAACTGGAGTAGAGCATGGCAACGTATAGAGTCAACAACATATTCGCCAAGAACAGGGAAGGGAAGAAGGGTCTTGGTCTAGGGCTTGTGTACCCCTCCGCAGAGGCGGTAGAGCTCGTCGGAATGCTCGGCGGGTTCGACTACATCAATCTCGACGGTGAGCATGGCCTCTTCTCGCCTGAGTCGATTGACGCGATGGTCCGAGCGGCGGACGGGTACGGACTCACGGTTACCGCCAGGGTTCCGAATCTGATGTCTTCCACGATCAACCAGTTCCTCGACCGTGGAGTCATTGGCGTGCTTGGGCCACACGTCGATACTGCTGAGCAGGCCAAGCAACTCGTGGACGCTTGCAGATTCGTGCCGGATGGACAGCGGAGCTGGGGAGGGGGCCGCGGGACCTTCTACAACGACGGCGGTCTGATCGACCAGCCCGGCCTTCAGCGCACTGAGTACATGGGACTTGCCAACAAGGAAATGCTCGTGATGGCGCAGCTCGAGACCGCCACAGCGTTCGAGAACCTCGACGAGATCCTGGAGGTCGAAGGAATAGACGCCTTCGCCTGGGGATCGAACGACCTCGCGCAGTCCATGGGTCTGCCCGGCCAGCCAGATCACCCGGACGTGAAAGGCGCGGAGGCTGCCGTGGCAGATCGCATTCATGCCGCTGGACGCAAGATGTCGTATGACATCTCCTCCGCCGTCAACCTGCCTGAGCTGATTCTGACTGGCGCACGAGCTTACTTGGAAGCTAACGCATAGGGTTACGAGGAGAGTGAGAAATGGTGACGATGCGTGGCGCGTTTTTCGACGGCGACGGCGGAATGGAGGTCAGGAATATTCCGCGACCCGATCCGGGGCGGGGCGACGTGATCGTTCGTGTCAGATCGGTCGGGATATGCGGTTCTGACCTACAGATGAACGTCGATAAGACCGAGCCTGACCGTCTGCCGGCTGGACACGAGGTCGCCGGTGAGATCGTCGAGATCGGAGATGACGTGGACCCCGCGCTGCTTGGAGAGCGGGTTGCCGTCGAGATCATAGGACATGGTCGCGCCTGTACGATCTGCTGGTACTGCCGGCAGGGACAGTTCAGAGCGTGTCAGAACATGGCTCCGAGCGAAGGCGGCGGATTCGCCGAGTACATGAAACGCCGCGCTATAGGCTGCTATCCGGTGGGCGATCTGTCATGGGAAGATGCCGCCCTAGTTGAGCCTCTCGCCGTGTCCGTACACGGCGTCCGGCGTGGACAGATGCAGGGCGGAGAAGTGGTCGCCGTCCTGGGCAGCGGCAACATAGGTCTCACCTCCATCGCGGCAGCCAAGGCTCTCGGCGCGGGCAAGGTGATCGCTACAGCCCGCTACGAGCAGCAGGCGACAATGGCGAAGCTGCTGGGAGCGGACGAAGTGTACCCGGACAAAGGCCCTGATTTCTGGGACGCGATCGCTGAATCCACCGGTGGACGCGGCGCCGACATGACCATCGAGACAGTGGGCGGCCACCAGTCCGCTACCGCGGCCCAGGCCGTCGAGGTAACGCGGGTTCAGGGACGCATAGTGATCGTGGGCGGCTTCCGACGACCGTTCGAGTTCGACTTCCTGACTCCCATGCTCAAAGAGCAGTCGATAGTGTTCTCATCGTGTTACAGCGTCCTTGACGGTCGGCACGACTACGAGCTGGCTATCGACATGATCGCCACAGGCAAGACAAGTTTGGATCAGATGGTAACTCACAAGTACGGTCTTGAAGACATCCAACAGGCTTTTGAGACTGCCTACGACAAGAACAGCGGGTCTGTGAAGGTTCAGATCCACCAGAACTAGAGGTCCTGATCTCGTCATTTCAGCGGAGGTCGGAATCCGGAAGGATCTGAAGCTACGCGCAGCTCTGAGGGAAGTGCAAAACTCCGAAATCCTACCCGTCGTTCCCGCGCACGCGGGAACCCACGAAGTGGCTCGCCGCTCGGCAATCCACAGGCCATCAACCATGGTTCTCCGTAGTGGACTCCCGCTTTCGCGGGAGTGACGATACTACTGTTGATCGAGTCTTGCACTTCTCTCGCAGCTCTGAGGGGATGGACATAGGGAGACACTCATGTTGTACAGGAAATTCGGCGCCTCTGATCTTGAGACCTCGGTCGTCGGATTCGGCGGCTGGCCAATGGGCCGCGGCCACTACGGCTCTTTCGACGAACAGCAGGTCATAAACTCCATCCACAGGTCTATAGACCTGGGAGTGACCCTATTCGACACCGCGGCCGTCTATGGCTGGGGCGAAGGCGAGAAGCTTCTCGGAAGAGCTATCGAGGGGAAGCGGGAAGACATCGTCCTTGTCAGCA
>JAAXHZ010000259.1:0-2244 GCA_012270625.1 Dehalococcoidia bacterium
GTGAGGGTGAAGAGTACGAATACCTACCCCTGTAAGCCCCTCGGACGCGAGTGTAGCAACAGCCCTCTCGACGGGTCAACGCGAGCCTTCGGTATGAACAGGGCCTGATTGCGAAACTTAGTAACGTTGATTCACTGATGCGCAGGCGTTATGCTCTGCACAATGAGAACGACAATTTTGCTTGATGAGCAACTTGCCAGACAGGTACGCCGTGAAGCTGCCGGCCAGGGTTTGAGCGTGAGCGCCTTTATCGCCAAGACATTGGACGATGCGCTCAAGCGCCGCGAGCCCTCGGCCTCACCACCTTTTCGACTAGTCACGATTCGTGGCAGCAGACCGCGTCCAGGAGTGGATCTCGATCGTCCGCGCGCCCTTGACATCACCGAAGACCAGGTCCAGTTCGGATCTCTGTATAGCTGACTGGAGATGCTGGCAGGAAATTCAAGCATGAACTAAGATTGACCCGCTCAGGGAGGCAGCCTGTGGTGAGAGGGGAGTCAGCTCAGAAGCATAGACTGACCTTCATCGTATTGTCAGTCATGGTCGTTACAGTTCTGGCTGTTTCTGTAGTTGCCTGCGGTTCTTCGGAAGAAGCCCCCGCTGCTGCGCCAGCTCCAGCTCCTGCGCCCGCCATGCAGGTTTCTGAACAGCAGGCCCAGAGTCCGGCCCCAGCGCCGGCGGCACCCGCACCCCCAGCAGTTGAGGAACCAGGGCAGGGGCCAGTCGAATTCGATCTGAACAGGGTGCAGACCGCTCTGGTGCAGTTGCAGCGCGTCATCATCAGGACCGTCGATTTGGAACTTGTCGTGGAGGACGTCGCAAGGTCAATCGACGAAATCGCAGCGGTGGCGCGCCAGTTCGAAGGATGGGTCGTATCGTCCGAGAGGACTTCAAAACATGACGCCATTGTGTCTGTACGGGTGCCGGCGCAGGCCCTCGATGAGGCGGTCTTCGGCATCCGGGAAGTGGGCATCGAGGTGGTGTCAGAGCTGTCCAGCAGCCTGGACGTCACGGAAGATTACGTCGACACGAAGTCGAGACTGACCAGTCTTCGAGCCACTGAGCAGGCGCTGTTGAGCCTGTTTGAACGCGCAGCCGAGGTAGAAGATGCGCTGGAGGTACAGAACCAACTGGCCACCGTCCAAGCTGACATCGAATCCATGCTTGGTCGGATCAGGTACATGGAGGAAACGGCTGCGTTCTCTCTCATAAACGTCAAAGTTGAGCTTTCTCCAACCATTCTTCCTGTGGACGCGGGTGGTGACCGTGTGGTGAGGGCAGGAGAGCCGGCGAGATTCCAGGCCAATTTCACGCCACCTCCGGGGATCGAAGAGTTCACATTCAGATGGGACTTCGGTGATCACTCACCGCCTGTCACTGGGACAGGACACGCTCCAACCACTGTCTCCGGGCAGCATGTGACGGCGACGGTCAGTCACGTCTATGGGAGCGACATCGACTCCCCTTATATAGTCCGGTTGAAGATCACCGGTACCGGCGACGCGGGACTTGCGATAGGCTCCGCCACCCTCAGGACGACGGTCAAGAAGGTTCCGACCATCGAGGCGTATGCTGGGTCTGACCGTACAGTCGAACAGGGACAGAATGCCGAGTACACGGCCTCCTTCACGAGGTCGGACGAGTTGGCCAACTTCCGTTACACATGGGACTTTGGCGACGGTACCGCCCCGGTAACTGGAAGTCCAGAGCCGGGCGAGTCCAGGATTACCGTAACGCACACATTCGACAACCATCGTCCGCAGGAGTACCGGGTTATCTTCACCGTAACCGCGGACAGCGACGCGGGAGAGGTCATCGGGGTGTCCGGCTTTGGAGTGCGGGTAGCGGAGTCGGAGGGACTGGTAATTGCCGGGTGGAGCGCGGGCAAGAACTTCAGGGAAGCGAGTAGGGCGCTGTCCGCGGTGCTGCAAGTGATCGGAACCGTGTTGATATGGGTCGCTACGTTCAGTCCGATCTTGGTGTTCATCGCAGTGGTTATCTTAGTGGTGGTCAGAGTTAGAGACCATCCGTTAGTTAGTCCAATTGCGAGGGTCTTCAGCAGCAGCCCCAGTACCCCTCGTCCGGTCGAAGCCGAGGTCGAACCCAACTCCGGGGGGCTAACCTCTCAAGAGGACGAATCTGGCGAAAGTCAGTCCCAGGGCAGAACTGACTAGGTAGTGTTGACATTTCCGGCATGAGCGTCGTCCACACGCCATCTGCGCGCAGGATTTCCCCTCTCCCTTG
>JAAXHZ010000259.1:2355-5508 GCA_012270625.1 Dehalococcoidia bacterium
CCGGGATTACAGGCGGAGCGCCGCGTTGCTGTCTGGGAACACTGTTTCATTAACATCGCCGTTCCGTAACATGGGCACACACACCCTTTAGGGTGTGCCCGTGTTACGGCTGTTGATTCGTAACACTTTGCAACACTTCTGTAACACCTTGTTACGGCTGTGAGCCTGTAACACCTGTAACACCGCATTAACAGTTCTGAAACACTCGTTACAGCGCTCACCTTCTCGCCTCGCGTGCCTTCAGACCCCACTTCTGACCGTCCACGTGGACGAACAGGTCGGCCCGTCTGCTGAGAGTTACGCGCACTGATCCTGGATTGGCGTCGATAGCTTCCGCCAGCGCGGAACTGCTCATCGCGCCGTTTCCGAGAACAGCGGCCATTCTGTCCGCCAGCGGGAGGTTCGCGGCCAGAGTATGGTACTCGGCTGGCGACACCCGCTCCACGCTGAAGCGAGGGGCGAACGTGATCTTCAGCGTCACAGGCTTCAGCAGCGGACCCACGTTCGTCTTGCGGTGCCACAGCGCGACCACCATCGAGTCCTCTCCGACCTCCTGCTCCTTTTGCACCTGCCACACGTTGCGGCTCAGATTCGACCAGAACACGCTCCCGTAGGGGCTGGTCAGATTGCCCTCGCCCATGCTGGCCTTGCTCACGTGCGCGACGATCAGCGACGTGACCTCGAGCTGTCTCAGCCCGTAGAACAGCGCCTGCACCGACTCCGGCTCGTTGGGGTTGCCTCCGCATGCTGGCACCGCGCTGTCCACCACCACGAAGTCTATGCCCTTCGACGCCACCGTCTCGGCCAGCGACTCCACGTCGTCCACCAGCCGTCCGGCGCAGCGTCGGTAGAACACCCTGGGGGGCGTGGGAAGGTCCATGCCGCCAGCTATGGCGCTCAGCCGGTCGTGAACGTCTTCCGCGTCCATCTCCCAGTCCAGGTACAGCACGTTTCCGGGCATGCTCTCGAACGGCTCTTGCATCCCCTCGGTTATCATCGTCGCCATCCAGAGCGCGACCATGCTCTTTCCGACACCGCCGTCTCCGAAGATCATGTTGGGGTGTCTCTCAGCCAGCAGGGGAGCAAGCCTGAAAGCTCCCACCGATGCCGGCGGCGGAGTCCACTCTGAGAGGTCGATCACCTCCGCGCCGCGTCTGAAGCGTCGCGCCACTATGATCGAGGCCGCCTCGATGAACTTGCTCCACGGGATGTCCTTGATCTCCCTTTCGCACTTCCTGACGATATCGGCGCGACTGCGCTCTGAGGTGAGCTGGTAGCGAGACTCGGTGATGTGCCTGGGGCCATAAGTCACGCCGTTGATGGGCGTGTCCGGCTCGTACTGGATGGAGATCTCACCGTAGAGCTCGCCGCGAGAGCCGTGGTAGAGCCTGGATACCCTGATGCGAACGCCGTCCTGCACCCAGTGGAGTCTGAAGACGGGTCCGCGCTGTTCTATTCTGGGAGACGATGACGGCATGTCGTCTCTCACCGGAGTCGATGGCGGCATGTCACTCGTCTCCGAGGTCGTCTATGGACAGTCCGCCCGCGCCGCGCGGCTGAATCACCGGGCGTGTGGGCTGGGTGGGAGACGCAGTGGGTCTCGGCTGTGCCGACGCAAAGCGTCCCGCCTCCAGCGCGCTAACGAGCCTGTCGATCGATTCCAGGAGCGACTCTATGTCCACGTCCGACGTGATCGAGAGCGTGGGCTGGCTGTGACGCCGGTGGTATCTCTCCCACGCCGCGTCCATGCGACGCTTGCGCTCGATGCGGTCCCTGGCGCGGCATGGCGGGCAGAAAAATCCCTGCGTGCGCCATTCCAGCGTCACGCCGCAATCGCATTGAACCTTATCTCCCTTGCGCTTGGGAGGTGTGTTCTCTTTAGCTGTCATGTATCCCTCCTGTGCTCCGACCGCCCTGGTCTGAAACAAACAAAGGCCCTCCCGAAACGCCGTCGTGGCAGTTCGGAGAGGGCCTTTTACAGACCTGTCGGGGACGGTCCAGCCGTCTGTATTCAGATGTGTGTTCGCGCTACCCAGTCATAGCACAACAGTTCTTCAACAACAATACGCCATGCGCCCGGGTTTTGCAAGGTGGTTCATTGGGCGGAGAGAAGTGCAAAACTCCAAACTCTACCCGTTATTCCCGCGCGCGGGAACCCGCGAAGTGGCTCGCCGCTCGGCAATCCATGTCCGCGTTCACCATCTCCAGCGCCTCTCGCCGTGTCAATCCGGTCAGGTTCCGATCGGTGTTGAGAACGACGAGTTCTTTGGGTCGCCTACCTTGCAGGTCCCAGGTGCAAAGAGCATGAATAGTTGACTTGCGAATCCGTATGAGATTGTGAAGCTGAGGCATGCGCTTCACCCACTTTCTTAGGCTTCCTCGGTAGTAGCCCCAATGCCAGGGCCCTTCTCTGTTGCGTCGCATTTCGGACACTTCGGCGTCGATGCGGGTCGCTGTCTGGTGAAGCAGCGGCCAGAGGTAGTAGTCGCCAGCAGAAAGAGTGCCATCAGGAGTCGCGACGTAGATGAACACTTCAGGGTTAACCGCGTGGTGGTCAAAGGTCACTATCAACTCTTCGGCGTGGTCAGCCAGGAAATGTTGGGCAGCGTCCAGGTCGTAGCTGTTTTGGAGACTGATGAGGGGCCTGCCCTGGCGGTCATAATGTCTGGATTCACTCACCATGAAAGCCCTTCCCTGAAAGGTCAGTAAAAGAGACTGTTCCGGCGGGCGCTTCACCTGACTAAGCTACTCCGGCTCCGCAGACCAGAGGAAGGATTTGAACCTCCGTTACTCCCACCGGAACATCTGAGATCGAAAAAACGATCCCGTAAACTCAGTTTAGCACAGCGCTCTACCTTGGAAACTATCTCAAACGCCGGGAGACTGTATCAATCTAGTCGGCGCCATCCTGCGGGATCGAAAATCCCCTCTCCCTCAGGGCTGACAGGCTTACAGGGGTAGGTAAACATGTACAGACAAGCTCGAACCTCAGTCAACAGACCCCCTCTCCCTCAGGGAGAGGGTTGGGGTGAGGGTGAAAAGTACGGATGCCTACCCCAGTCAGGGCTGACAGGGGGTAGGCATTCGCAAACCGTCATTCCGGCGAAAGCCGGAATGACGGTACTTGGCTATGAATCGCGGAATCGAAACTTT
>JAAXHZ010000260.1 GCA_012270625.1 Dehalococcoidia bacterium
CGAGACGACCTGCTGCTCACGAACATGAACATCGTAACGTCGGTGACAGAGTCGGTGGTCGCGGCATCGCCAGACTCGATCCTGGTGATCGTGACCAATCCGCTGGACGCGATGGCCCAGAGGGCGTTTCAAGTTAGCGGATTTCCAAAACAGAGAGTCGTCGGCATGGCAGGCATTCTCGATACTGCGCGTTTCAGGACGTTTTTGGCCGAGGAGCTCAACGTGTCGGTCAACTCGGTCGAGGCATATGTGCTCGGAGGGCACGGCGACACGATGGTGCCAGTGACCGCAAGCACTACGGTAGGCGGCAGGCCGATCTCGCAGGTACTGGCGGCAGAGCGCATCGCCGAGATAGTCCAACGTACACAGGACGGAGGCGCGGAGATAGTCAACCTGCTCAAGACGGGGAGCGCGTACTATGCGCCGTCCGCCGCGATCATGCAGATGGTCGAGGCGATACTGTTCGACAGGCAGGAGATCCTCCCCTGCACCGCGTACCTCGAAGGCGAGTACGGAATCGACGGTCTGTTCGTCGGCGTGCCGTTGAGACTTGGAGGCGCCGGAATCGAGGAGATCATAGAGTTCGACTTGACCGACGAAGAGCAGGCAGCGCTGAAGAACTCAGCCGAGGCCGTGCGGGAGCTGGTAGAAGTCATGGCGAACAGCGGCTAGGCTCATATACGCCACACATCCTCCGAACCGGCATTCTCATCCGATTCCATCCGCGTATAATCAGCGACATCTGAAGACTCATCGGATGGTATATGCGCTTCCCATGGGCGAACATACTTCTGCTGATTTTCCTGTTCCTTGAGCTGGTTTCGGGGTTCTTTGGGCTGACTTCAGGCTCTGAGGAGCGCGCGTTCCACATCCAGATTCACCGCATTGCGGGATACGGCATCCTGGTGGTCGGGGCATGGAAGGCGTTAAACGTACTCAGGTCGCTGAGGTGGCCGAGGGCTGGGTCTGTACGGGTCGCGTCGCTTGCACTCGTGGCAGGACTGGTGGCGACCATGGCGCTGGGTCTTGTCTGGTCGATAGGCGGATCGTATCGGTGGTGGCTGTTCAGCGGAATGAGCTGGCACATCTACGCGGGCGCCGCAATCGTTCCCCTGCTGGCGTGGCACTCATGGTACATGCTGCGAAGGTTCCCTATTGCCTTTTGGGTCGAGAGGCGTCTGGTACTCAGGGCGTTCGGACTAGCGGTCGCGGGCTTCATCGGCTGGCAGTTTGTGGAGCGCACGGCTTCAGCCGCTGAGCTGCCGGGCAGCGACAGACGGTTCACGGGATCGTACGACCGGGGCCGATTTACGGGCAACGCCTTTCCACGGGTCTCGTGGCTGAACGACCGTCCCGTTCCAGTGGACATCAGCCGCTGGCGCTTGAACATCACGGGCGCGGTGGATCGTCCAATTACGCTGGGGTACGACGATCTGGAAACCCAAACGGAGGTAACGGCAACCCTGGACTGCACCGGTGGCTGGCATACTACCCAGCTCTGGAGCGGGGCGCGACTCGCGGACATTCTGGATCGCGCGGCGCCATCTTCGCAGGCCAGATCGATAGTGGTGCGATCAGTCACCGGATACTACAGGCGCTTCGCGATGCGCGACGTCGATGGACTGGTTCTCGCTACCCACGTGACGGGTGAGCGGCTGTCGCACGGTCATGGTTTTCCAGTCCGGCTCGTGGCTCCGGGAAGACGCGGGTTCGAGTGGGTGAAGTGGGTCGTCGAGATCGAGGTGGATGAGACCCCGGCTTGGTGGCAGCCCCCGTTGCCGTTGCAGTGACCATAGTCAGGGTCCAAGGGCAGGCAGCCGACTCAAGAAACGTGGGAAGTGCCAGGCTCCCGCTCCAAGCAGCTTCATCACAGACGGGAACAGGATTAGACGGACTATCAGCGCGTCTATAATCAGACCGGCAGCCAGCGCAATCCCGACCTGATGATAGACGACCAATCTCCACCCGAAGACTTCGACGACAAGGCTGCCGAACACTGCCGCCATAATCAGGGATATTATCGTGACAATCCCGGCGGTCGATCTCAGACCAGATGTTATGGCCTCGGCATTGTCGCCAGTCTGAGCGTACAACTCCCGAATGCGGCCCAGCAGCAAGAGGTGGTTGACCGTGAGAAGCCCGAATAGCAGCGGGATAAACAGCATGGGCGCCCAGGCTTCGATAACCGGCGTCCGACGAATCCACCCGATGTCGTGCTGAAAGACAAATGCCATGATTCCGCAGGCAGCTCCTACCGTGAACAAGTTCATCAGCGTCGCCATAACCGGAACGACCAGTGATCGAGTTGCCACGAGCAGGATGAGAAAGCTCGATACCAGAACCACCCCCAACACGAGCGGCATGTAGCGCTCGACGATCTGGAGCAGGTCGGCGGCAAAGGCCGAGCGCCCGGTTACCATGACTTCGATTTCAGTATCTCCGAACACTTCAGGAATATGCTCGTTCCTCAGACGGTGAACGGATTCGAGCGCCGGTCCGCTCTCCGGGTGGCTGCGTGTCGGAACGGAAACTAGAACCACATCCCGGTCCAGGTTGGTTTGCGCGACGATCTGTCCGGTGAACTCAGGGTCGGCTGTGAGCGCGGCTTGGAGCAAAGCGACGCGGGTCTCCACGTCCGGGTCGGAGAAAGGCGCGTCGATCACTATCTCAACGGGCGACACGATTCCGGCGGGGAAGTCTTCTGACAGCCGCGTGAATGCCTGGTTGTGTTGAGGGCCGTAAGCCTCCCCGTTCGCGTGGCGGTTGGGTGTAGTCTCAACGCTGTTGAAGCCGAGTTTCAAGACGAGAATGGGCAATGACATCA
Organism: Dehalococcoidia bacterium; assembly: GCA_012270625.1. Next base: position 2,825 of record JAAXHZ010000260.1, read on the forward strand.
CGATCAGCAGGACAAGGACGGCGACAGCGCTCAGAACGGGCCACGTCATCGCAAGCCTGACAACCCAGCCCAGTAATATCGAGAGCCTACCCCATCCTTTGGATGGGGGATCATCGGTCGTCGCTGAACTATCCGGATCAGGGGACCGGGGTTCGACGCTCCGGTGGTCGCGCAGCGCTATCAGCGCCGGAGTCAGGGTCACGGCCCCAAGCAGCGGTACGGCGAGAGCCAGAATCGCGCCGAGTCCTACGCTCATGACTATGTTCGCGGGGACGGTCAGCAATACCGCAAGCCCGATCATGGCAGACAGCCCACCCAAAACAACGGCCAGGCCCGTAGTAGAACAGGCTCGGTGTATCGCATCCAGCTTATCATGGCCGCTGAGCCTCTCATCCCTGTACCTGTAGGCGATCAGGATCGGGAACACCAATCCGACCACGGCAGAGATCAAGACCAGGGCATTCGCGGCGACAGCATGAGCTGGGAGCGCCTGTCCGATCAGCGCGGCTGTGGCGGCAGGTATGATGGTCATCGGCAGACTCAGGACAACCGGAAGTCGCGTGGCGGTCAGCGCTCCGAAATAGCCGATCGCGAAGATCAAAAAGATGTAGTATGCGGGGTTTCCGAACCCGACGACCTGGGAGACCAAATAGAGCCGGCTGGAGGTCTCTGCTATCCCCGAGGCGACCGAAGCCTCTCCAACAAGGAGAACCGTGAAGTCCTCATGACTGTTGTGCCTGCGAACAATGCGCATCACGTCGGAGACGTTGGCGGCAGCCTCGTCGAGTGTCCCGGTCATAGTTACAGACATGACGGTCGAGTGACCATCATCTGAAATCTGCCAGTCCGCGCCGGAGTTGTAGTATTGGCTGACGCCGGCGACGACGTCAGGGCCGAGCGCGGTGATGCCGAAGAAGAGGTTTTGGACCAGGGCTTCGTACTGCGGATCGACGATCGTGTAAGTGTCCGAGTGGACAATCACGATCTCTGTGGCCAGGCTCGGGCCTCGGAAACGCTCTTCGAGAAGCCTTTCACCCGCGTTGGACTCGGAATCCGCCAGCAGGACGCGCTCGGCAGTGAACCCACCTTCCCATAGCCAGCCGACCACTCCAAAAGCGGCGCAGAAGGCAGCAAACCAGATCGCGATAACAACCCACGGGCGACGGGTCGATGAAAGAGCGAGCGACTGCGGAGACACGCTGCGAACTCTCCGACGCTTTCAGAAAGGTCGTTTAAGGCGTCAGGGCAAGCTCTGAGAGCAGGTTCTTGGTAGAGACTATGTGGCGGTTGAGGCGCATGGCCTTTGGGTCGATTCCCATAGCAAG
>JAAXHZ010000261.1 GCA_012270625.1 Dehalococcoidia bacterium
GATCAAGTCGAACAGGAGCTATCGGAATCAATGCTGGACGGCAACCCAACTCACAACCAAATCAGGGACCGAATTGCTGAGGAGTATTTCGATCTACCCCCGATGCGATGCCGTTTCTGCAATAGTGAAACGTCGCTCACAAGAGATGGGGTCGTCCGAGTCGTAACCGAACACAGGCATCGAGCCTTCAGGGCCGACATCGCCGCCCTGAACCTGGACGGCCAACTGGTCGCCGCAGTTGAGGTGGTGCACACCAACCCTCCTACGGAGGGAATCCTTACCGCCCAGTCTGAGTTGCAGTCAGCGTTTTACGTCACCCTGGACTCGCTGGACGATGGCTTTACGGGGTTCTGCTCTCCATTCTGCTGGACTCATCGCAACGAGGAGAACGCCTCCCCATGGAGCGTTCCAACTTGCCCAGGTTGCCAGCGTCCATTTCATACGCTGGAGTTCCAGTATTCCCTCGTGGATTGGGAGAGTCCCGACGAGCCCGTCTGCATCGAGTGCGCCGCCAGAACGTCGGGGGGACAGTGGCGTTCCCCCGGTGAGCTTGCGCTGGGTGACCCCGCTGACAGAGTTCCCGGTCCGAAGGCGGATGTACTCGACCTATTTCTGTCCTTCTCTGACGCGGACTTTTGGGCCATGGTGTGGACGAAGCGAACGGCAGGTCCAGGAGAGGCAAGGACGCCGGAAACGATCACGCGAGTTCGCCTAGACCAAGTGGAGGCGGCATTCGACTCAGGAGAATGGAATGACGGGGAGAGGCTGCTTCAACCCATCGGTGCACCGGCGTGGGACAGGCCACCGGGTCCCGCGCTGTTTGCCTGGGGGCACGACAACTGCCTGAGAACGGCGCTCGCATGGCGCCGCCTGAGGGAGTATCGACTCAACTGCCTCCCCCCTTCGCTTCAAGCCGCAATCGGCTTACGTCCACCATTAGAAGACGTGGTGACGGATGTCGCTGAAGCGAAGGTGGTCCACAGGGGCTTTCCAGATGGAAGATTCACAGCTTGCCGCATCGACCGCGAGATGAGCGACGAGCCGATAGAAGCGACGATGACGGGCACTCCAACCTGTGAAGAGTGTCGCTGAGGTCCCTATTGCAGGCCACTTGCAGTTGAAGGCAAACAGTGCGACAGTATAGAGTAAGACTGTGTGATATCGCCATAAGCAAAAAGAGAGATCATGCCCATCAAGTCCAGGAACACCGACACTATTACGTTCTCTCTCCCGCCTCAGACCGCGCAGGAACTGCGACGCGTAGTGGAGGAGGAGCAGCGCACCGTGAGCGAGCTGCTCCGGGAGGCCATCCGCCTGTATATGGAGGAGCGCGAGTGGCGCATACAGGAGCGGATGAAGCGGCGGCGCTCGCGTCGGCCTGCGCAGATCGAGGATGAAGGAGGAACCAATGAGTGAACGAACCGACCTGATACCCGTCGCCCTCTATGCCAGGGTGTCCAGCGACCGCCAGGACGTGGACCTATCCGTCGCCGCCCAGATGCGGGCGCTCAGGGACTACGCCGCCAAGAACGGCTACGTGGTGGCAAGGGAGTACGTGGACGAGGC
>JAAXHZ010000262.1 GCA_012270625.1 Dehalococcoidia bacterium
CGTGGTCAAGGCTGAGTCCCATGACCCTGTCGCCAGGCTGGATCGTGGCGAAGTAGGCGGCCATGTTGGCCTGCGCGCCGGAGTGAGGCTGCACGTTGGCGTGATCGACGCCGAAGAGAGCCTCGGCGCGCTGAATCGCCAACTGTTCGGTTACGTCAACGAACTCGCATCCGCCATAGTACCGCCTTCCGGGATAACCCTCGGCGTACTTGTTGGTCATCACCGACCCCTGAGCATCCAGGACGGCGCGACTGGCGTAGTTCTCTGAGGCGATGAGGTTTATGTTCTCTCGCTGTCTGCGGATTTCGCTGGCAATGGCCTCCGCGACCTGCGGGTCAGTCTCATGGAGCGTTGTCATTCCGTAGTCACTGCCTTTCGCGTCGATGGGTCAGCATATCGACGTCTTAGAATTGTATTGGGCGGCCTCACGTCGGGCAAGCCGAAGTGTGGTTGGGGAAAAATTTGCACTTATGCAAATTTCTCGGCTGGGGAGCGCTGGATCGCACCGGCGCTGTAAATGCAGATTCCCATGTGAACGGGTTCGGGCTATAATCTGTACACGAAGGAGAAAGGGGGTGCCTTATGTTACGTGGTCTGTTTTATCTGCTGAGCATGACCGGCATCCCGCGTATTATTTTCAGGCTGATGCTGGACAGGCGGGTGCCGTTCAGGCTGAAGCTGCTGCTCCCGGCGGCGATCGCGTATATCATTCTGCCCATCGATCTGGTTCCTGATTTCATTCCCTGGGGTCTGGGCAGGTTTGACGATCTGCTGGCGCTCGTGATAGCGGGACTGATGTTCATGCTGCTCGCGCCGAGAGAAGCGCTCATGGAAGCGTCCGGCTCGCCCCAACAGGACGGAGCGAGACACGACGCTGGTAAGGGCAAGAGGGTGATCGACGGCGAGTTCAGGAGACTCGACGAGTGATTCAGCGCGTCTGACCACATGCAGATCACGATCATCGGACTGCCGTACAGCGGCAAGACTACCATCTTCAACGCTGCCACAAGAGGCTCCGCGCAAATCGCGCAATACTCCGGGTCTTCCAAGCCCAACATCGGAGTCGCCAAAGTGCCGGACGCCAGACTCGATCCGCTGACCGAGATCTTCCGGCCGTCCAAGACTACTCCCGCAGAGGTAACCTACGTCGATCTTCCAGCGGCTCCTGACGGGCTTGGAAAGACCAAGGGAGTATCTGGCGCGTATCTGAACCAGCTTCAGACCGCAGACGCGCTGACGATAGTCGCGAGAAGCTTCGAGGACCCATTCGTTCCAGACGGTGGAGATGGCGTCGATGCGTTTCGCGACATCGAGACCATGCTCTACGAGCTGACGTTCGCTGACCTAGAGATACTGGAACGCCGAATCGATCGGATCGACGAGAACAGCAAGGGCGCCCGGTCGGGGGAGCGTGACGCGCTGCTACGGGAGCGAGCGCTGATGTCCGCGCTCAAGGAGGGACTGGAGTCCGGAGTTCCAGTGCGAAATCAGAAGTTGAGTGCGGACGAACACAGACGAGTCAACGAGTTCCAGTTCCTCACCGCCAAGCCGGTGATCGTCGTGGTAAACGCCGGAGAGGCGCAGGCAGCCCAGATCGGCAGGATTCAGGCAAGGCTCGACTCAGAGGTGGCGGAAAGCGGCGTGCTGACCACTGTGCTGATGGGAAGCCTGGAGATGGAGCTAGGCCAGATGTCACCCGAAGACGAGGCCGAGTTTCGAGAGTCACTGGGCGTCGGGGAATCTGGGCTGGACAGGATGGTGCAACTGTCCTACAAGGCGCTCGACCAGATCACGTTCTTTACTGGCGGGCCGAAGGAGGTCCGCGCGTGGACGATCACCAACGGCGACTCCGCCGAGCGCGCGGCCGGCACGGTTCACTCTGATATGCAGCGCGGCTTCATAAGGGCCGAAGTCGTGACATACGATGACCTGGTGCGCTGCGGAAGTGAGGCCGAGTCGAGGAGACAGGGAGTCCTCCGACAGGAAGGCAGGGGGTACGTGGTCAGAGACGGGGACGTGATACACGTCCTGTTCAACGTATAGAGACCGGGAGGTCAGGATGGGTTATCAGTTCATCGAATATCAGGCATCAGATGGCATAGGTCGAGTCAGGCTGAACAGGCCGGAGAAGCTCAACGCGCTCAGCCGCGAGCTGCAGGACGAGCTCGTGGACTGCATGGAGCAGGCAGACGACGACCCGGACGTTCGCGTTATGACACTGAGGGGAAACGGCAGAGCGTTTTGCGCGGGGTATGACATCACTCCACCATCGACACCGGACGCTCAAGCCGCGGCACAGGCGCAGAGGGACAACATCCGCGCGGATATTCACCGATTGAAGCGCACTCCCAACACGATGAACCGTATTCTGAACCTCAGCAAGCCGGTGATCGCAGGGATACATGGTTACTGCATCGCGGGCGGAACGGACCTGGCGATGCACTGCGACATTGTCATCGCGGCGGACGACTCGCAGATCGGTTTCCCGCCGGTACGTTCCATGGGCACGCCACCCACTCACATGTGGACGTACATGGTGGGGCCGCAGTGGGCCAAGTGGTTCCTCCTGACAGGCGAGTCAGTGTCGGGAAGCCGCGCCGAGGAGCTTGGGCTGGTGTGGAAGTCGGTGCCCGGCGAGGGTCTCGACGCCGCGGTAGAAGACCTTGCGCGAACGATGGCAAGGATACCCTGGGAGCTACTGGCGGCCAACAAGAGCATCGTCAACAAGGCTATGGACCTGATGGGACGCTCCACACTCCAGCACATCGCGGCTGAGACTGACGCGATCGCGCACCAGGCGCCGATCGTCAAGGAGTTCAGCAGGATCGCGCGGGAAGAGGGTCTAAAGGCAGCGCTGGACTGGAGGGACGGTCCATTCAGGGACTATCGCGGCAGCGAGTAGGCTACAGCTTCAGCAGCCTGGACAGGCGCTTGCGGCCCCGGCATGGTCCGACGACTGCCAGGTTGAGATGATCGTCGATCAGGTTCTGAGACGCCACCCGGCACAAGTCTTCGGTCGTTACGGCTTTCACTCGTTCCACGACGTCGTCCACATTCAGTATCGCACCGCGCACCATCTCCTGACTGCCCATCCATGCTGAGACCGCGCGGGTGTCCTCCATTCTGAGCATCAAGCGCCCGGCGACGAGCTGCTTGGCGCGCTCTACCTCGTGATCGTCGATCGAATCGCGGACTGCCGCAATCTGCTCCAGGATCGCGGGCACTGCCTCATACGCGCTCGCCGGATCGACTCCGGCTGTGATAATGAAGGCGCCTGTGTCTCTGAAGTGGGAGACGCCACTGTGGACGTCGTAGGCGAGGCCCCTATTCTCGCGCAGCTCGACGAACAGCCTGCTGCTCATGCCTCCACCCAATATGACGCTAAGGAGATCGAGCGCGAAGATGTCGGGGTCGTCCAAGGCGAGGCCGGGCAGGGCGATTGACAGGTGAAGCTGTTCGGTCTTCCTGTACTCAAGCCTAAGCTGTGACTGCCGCTGCTGGCTCACGACTGGTGCGGGTGGGTATTTCACGCCATCAGGCCAGTCCCACGACAGCTTCTCGACCTCGGAGACGACGTAAGAATGAGGAACGCCGCCGGCCACGCTAATGACGGTGTTGGAAGGCGTGTAGTACTCGCCCATATGCTTGATGAGCATATCCCGGTCGATGGAATCGACCGACTCGTGATTCCCGCCTATGTCCCGTCCAAGCGGGTGATCAGGCCAGAGCATCTCATCTATCAGCGAGTCAACTCGCGAGGCGGGATAGTCGTTGATCATGGCAAGCTCTTCGTGGATGACATGTCTTTCTTTCTCGATGTCATCCTGTCTGAAGAGCGAGTTTCGCAACATGTCCAGGATCAGGTCCACACTCTCCGAGAAGTACGGCTGGGCGACCTTGCACCAATAGGCAGTCATCTCCTGCTCGGTGCCAGCGTTAATCATACCGCCGGTGGACTCGATCTGGGCGCTGATGTCCACAGGATCGGGCCGGCGTTCGGTGCCCTTGAATACCATGTGCTCGACGAAATGCGAGACTCCGGCCCGGTCGTCGGCCTCGTACCTGGACCCCACGCCGACGTAAGCAGAGATCGACACCGACCTGGTGTGGGGCATTTCACACGATACGACGCGCAGGCCGTTGGCGAGTGTTGTCTGCTCATACCGTTGTGAAGATAAACTTCGAGAGACCATCGCATGGATTCTAGTTATACGAGACTCACACGGTCAAAGTCGTTTCAGGGTCAGAATTCTTGCAAGATTCTAACCCTTTGGAGCAATTTCGACTCCGGCTCGCTCCTCTTGGACAATAGCGACCGCGCCTGCCGACATGCGGCCGAATCCGCGATTCTGTCCGTCGATGTATCGCTGCTGGGCGATGTTGGACATCTCCATCGGCACGCGCAGCTCGCGGCCCAGCTGAGTAGCAAGTCCAACGTCTTTGGCAGCGAGGTCCAGAGCGAATCCAGGCTCGAAATTTCGCTGGAAGATCCCGCCGGGGAAGCCGTGCATTGAGTTTGTGTTGCCTGAGCTTCCTGAAACCGCGTCATAGAGCGTCTGAGCATCTACACCCCACTTGACGCCCATAGAGAATGCCTCGGACAGCAGTACACCGACGCTAAGTCCGACCAGATTGTTGACGATCTTGCACACTGCGCCGGAGCCGAGTCCGCCACAGTACATGACCTTGTCTCCAATCAGGTCGAGCACGGGCTTGTACTGGTCGTAAGTATCCCTGTCGCCACCGACCATCACGCACAGCGTAGCGGCTTCGGCTCCGGCGGTACCGCCGGAGACCGGGGCATCGAGCATCTGAATTCCGCTTGTCTCGGCCCGCGCTGCGATCCGCTGGATAGTGGCAGGATCGGTAGTGCTGAGGTCGAACAACGCGCTTCCGCGTCCGGCTCCACTCAGGATTCCGCCCTCGCCCGACGCGACTTCCTCGACGACCTGTGGCGTCGGCAGCGAAGTGAAAGTAACCTCGCTGTCCTCAGCCGCCTCACGAGGGCTGTTCGCCCAAGTTGCGCCGAGAGACAAAAGCTCGTCTGCCGCTTCTCTGTTCAAGTCGTAAACTTTCATATCATGCCCGCCATTCAGCACGTTCCGTGCCATGTGGCGGCCCATGAATCCAACACCTACGAAACCAACCTTCATGTTACGATGCCCCCATTACGATTTATCCGGGAATGGCGTTTCCGTACAGCATGGTAACGCCAGAGAGACAACCAATCAATGACGGTGTGGATTGCCTGTGCCATGCTGTTGAATCGCTATGGGAAACCGACTCATCTAAAGAGTGCGTAACCAGAGACACAGCGGCGTCAATTCGCTCGCTCGCGAGTCGGAAAGATCACAGGACCTTCTCATGTTGCATGTTCTCAGCTTGACCCGACGGAATGCTCCACTACTCGCGCTTACGCTAACCGCACTCGTGTTGTTCGCTGTCGGCTGTTCCTCCAGCGAAGAGAGCGTCGCGCCGGAGGCCACCAGTCCATCGTTGGCCGTCCAAGCGGCGCCCACGGCGCCCCCCACGATCGCGCCAGCGGCGCCAACTGCCCCGCCCGCGTCACCCACCAGCGCACCGGTTACTCCCACGCCGGAGCCGGAGCCAGCGGCGGCTGTCAGCGAGTATCCGGCGGCCCCGGAGCTACGGGGGACCGGCGAGTGGATCAACTCAGAGCCGTTCACGCTGACCGGAATGATGGAAGACAACAAGGTCGTGCTGATCGACTTCTGGACGTACACGTGCATCAACTGCATCCGCACGCTCCCTTATCTGAGAGTGTGGCACGAGAAGTACGCAGACCACGGACTCGTAATCCTCGGTGTTCACACGCCTGAGTTCGAGTTCGAGAAAGAGTACGACAACGTAGTCGAGGCGATGGACAAGTTCGCTCTGGAATACCCCATTGTTCAAGACAACGACTTCGGCACTTGGCAAGCATTCAACAATCGGTACTGGCCTGCCAAGTATCTGATCGATCACAACGGGAAGATACGCTACTCCCACTTCGGAGAAGGCGCCTACGACGAGACTGAGATGAAGATCCGCGAAATCCTGACCGAAGCGGGCTACGACGTCAGCGAGGTCACGACTGACACTAACCCAGGGCCTCCGATCGCCCAAGCCGCCATGGATGCGACTTCCGCAGCGGACGGGCAGACCCGCGAGCTCTATGCCGGGTACGAGCGCAACTACGGCACGCTGATGTACGGTGGCGTCCCGCCATACGTGCTCCATGAAGAGTACTACAAGGCGCCGGACGCCGAAGTGATGTACACAGATCCAGGCGAGCATCGTAATCACTTTCTCTATCTGCAAGGACTGTGGCTCAACACAGCAGAGAGCCTGATCCACGCTCGGGAAACGATGAACCTGGAGGACTATGTAGCGCTGAAGTTTGTCGGTACGAGCGTAAACGCGGTCATGTCTCCAGGCCAGGACAGCGCGTATGACGTCGTGGTCTATCTCGACGACGCGCCCGTCCCTGAGGAGAGGGCCGGAAAAGACATCATGTACGACTCCGACGGGAGCAGCTATATCCAGGTAGATGAATCTCGGATGTACTTCCTGGTTGACCAGTCGGAGTTTGGATCCGGCGAGCTGAGACTGGCGTCCAACTCGCCGGACTTCTCACTATTCGCGCTGACTTTCGGCTCCTACGACGGCGGCGAGCCGGGCAGAGAGTCGTAAGCTGCGCCCGACGCTCACAGTCGCGCTGGCGTCCCTGCTCGCGTTCGCGCTCGCCTGTTCAGCGTCAGGGAATACGAAGCCGGCTGGTGAAGCGGCCTCTCAGAAGGAGTCCGAGTTACTGGTATTCGAAGAGCTGATCAGGGGGCCTGTTTCTGAGGACGGTGTTCAGGCGATATTCGCGACGCCCGACCTTGGGGTAGGCAAGCACAGAGTGGCATTCGCTCTCCAGTCCCAGACCGGTCTAATCGACGCGCCGTCCGCGGCGGTCCAGTCGTTCTTCGAACCGAAGCCAGAGGACCTCGGCAAGCCAGTCGAGACCGCATTCGCGATATTCAGACCGTTCCCACTAGTCGAACGGGGCCTTTACAGCACTCACCTGACATTCGACCGACCTGGAGAGTGGGCGATCCAGGCTACGATACTAGACGCTGACGGCAATCCGAAGCGAGCGAGGCTGTTCTTCGACGTGCCAGAGAGCGCGAATGCTCCGGCTCTCGGTGACGCCGCGATCAAGAGTGTCAACCGCACCGCTGGAGACGTGGAACGGCTATCGCAGCTGACCACAGGCTCTCTTCAGGACATCGATCTCTACCAGCTGACCATCGCGGACGCTGTGGAGACTGGCAAGCCGACCGTAGTCGTGATGGCGAGCCCGGCGTTCTGCACCAACGCCGTATGCGGGCCACAGGTGGAAGTGCTGCGGGACCTGAAGAACGAGTACGCAGACAGCGCGAACTTCATTCACGTCGATCTATATGACAACCCAGACGAGATTCAGGGAGACCTCGGTCGCGCGGTGATTTCGCCGGTGGTTAGGGAATGGAATCTGCCGAGCGCCGAGTGGTCTTTCGTAATCGACCGCGACGGCAAGGTCTCAAGCAGATTCGAGGGGTTCTGCACGCTCGAGGAGCTTCGCGAGGCGCTCGTGGCCGTGCTTTAGACGTCCGCGCCGTCGAATCTGGCGGTCTCGACGTATCTCTTCTCGTCATCGTCCCAGTCGTGAAGACGGGACTCGACCACCCTGTCGGCGTCTATGCCTACGACCAAGTGCCGCACTGGATAAGCAGGGCCGTCGCCCCAGGGGTCAGCAGCGACCTTCTGGTCTGTTGGGGAGAAATACGCCCTGCCGTTGGGATGGGAGTGATAGATGATGCGGGGCGGCTCAGCGCCGTCAAGACTGCGGTAGAGGTCGATCAGGTCGGCGCCGTCGATCACGTATGCAGTCTCGGGGGTCCGGTCGGAAGCCGTGGGATGCGATTCGGGCCGATAGGCGTTCACGGCCCGCCGAACGCGGTCCACGTGGTCAGCTTCTTTCGGGCCAGTCAGCCAACCGCAGCACTCGTTTGGGAACTCCTCACGCGCATGAAGGTATATCTCGGCCAGTACATCGTCGGGTATGTCCATTGATAGGGTCGCCTTCCCAGTTTCTAGTCTTCGATTATAAAGCTGAACGCCGCTGGGCAGATTACCAAGAAAACCGCGTCGAATACCACGAGCAGCGGTATCCACAAGGATACTTCGGGGCCTACCGACAGATAAGGCGCAATCGCCTCTTTTGGGGCGGCTTCCCGAAGCAGTATTCCAGTTGCCTCGGTCGCGGCAATTATCACGGGAACGACGACGGGGAAGAAGAGGAGCGGAAGCATGACCTCCCGTGAGCGAGTGTTGAGGGCCATCGCGCTGAACACGGCGCCGACAGCCGCCACGGCAATGGTCGCGAGGACCGCCACAGGGATGAGCTCGTACACGAACAGGGGAAGATTGAACAGCGCCGCGAACAGTGGGTAGATGACCACTTCCACGCCCATCATGAACAGGAAGCTGCCGAGGAACTTACCGAAATAGATGGCGTCGCGTCCGACAGGCGCGAGCATGAGTCCCTGGAGGTTGCCGCGAGCGCTCTCGACGCTGAACGAACGGTTCAGTCCAAGTACGCCCCCGAACGTAAACGACACCCATAGAATTCCGGGGGCGACGCTCGCGATCATCGTCGGAGTGGGATCGAGCGCGAAGCTGAACACGACGATCACCAGCAGACCGAACACGAGGGTCGTTACCAAGATGTCCTTGGTCCTCAGCTCCAGGAGCACGTCCTTAGCCAGAATCGCGACCACCGCGCCGAGGTAGCTTTTCACCGATGGGAACCTATGTGTCGCATGTACGCCTTGCGAGCCGAATCAGTGTCCGATGAATCGACGAACTCGTGGTACGCTACCCGTCCGTCGGCGAGTACGGCCATCCTGTCTCCCAGGGCAACCGCGCGTTCGAGGTTGTGAGTGGTCATGATAACCGTCCTGGCAGGGTTCGACCGAGTGGAGATCACGGCGTCCAGAAGAGTCAATGCTTCCTGGTCAAGACCGGTCTCCGGTTCATCCAGCAGTAGTATCTGGGGATCGTGCAGCAGCGCTCTGGCGATGCTGAACCGCTTCTTCATTCCGTGTGACATCGCGCCGACCTTCTTGTCCAGGTCAGCAGTCATGCCGATCAGGTCGGCGACCTCCTCAACGCGATCATCGGCGCGGTTCAGACCGAACATTCTGCACACAAAGCGAAAATTCTCCCGGGCGGTCAGATCGTCGTAGAGAAGTGGATCGTGACCGACGACTCCGATCATTCGTCGGAGGCTGGCGCTTCGCCTGCCCAAGGCTACTCCGCAGATCTGCACGTCGCCGGCGTCGGGTCTCGTAAGCGTTGCCAACACCCTGATGAGCGTCGTCTTACCGGAGCCGTTTGGGCCGAGAAGGCTGAGCACGGAACCCTGCGGCACGTCCAGATCGAGTCCCCGGAGAACGAGGGTGCGCCCAAAGGCCTTGGTCAGTCCCCGGATACGGACTGCCGGATGGTTATCGGCAGCCGTCATTGTTCCAGCATCGATCTGATTTCGCTCACTTCGTCGAATCCGAGGTCAGTTCCCACTTATCTCACAGGAGCAGGCGGCGCATCTCAGTTTGATCGGCTTGGCCATCCTAGCTATCCTTCATGTCAGTCTAGGTCTTCGACAAATTCCGTCTCTGTAGTATAGATACAAGAGGCCTACGGTTGACACTGCGAAGTGAATGAGAGAGTCAGATGCCGACAATAGAGGAACTTCAGAGACAGTACGAGGGTCTGAACGACCTGCACAGGAAGCCCAAGTCCGAGGAGGAGATAGACCCCGGATGCCTGCTCGCATTCGACTACGACTACCCGGAAAGCGGGGCGGAGGTCGTAATCGACACGGACGAGTTCACCGCTGTCTGTCCTTGGACCGACCTGCCGGACTTTGGAACACTTGAGATCGAGTACGTACCGGACCGGCTGTGCATCGAGCTGAAGTCTCTCAAGTACTACCTGCTGAGTTACGACGGAGTAGGTATCGTCCAGGAGCACGCGGCCAATCGAATTCTGAACGATCTGGTGTCGCTGTGCAGTCCTCGGAGTATGACCGTCTCTCTGGACTACAAGGTCCGGGGCGGACTGCACACCAAGGTCAGCGTGGCGTATGAGGGGAGCGGGGTCTAGGAAGATAGACCGCGGCTCATGGCGCGAGCGCATCCAGCTTCTCGAAGAGGTCCCTGAACACCGCGTCTCTGTCAACGCTCCTAAGCACGCGCACGGGATGACGGGTCGGGTTGAAGCTGTAGCGCAGCCCTTCGTTGAAGATCGGGCTTGGGGTCAGGTGACTCTGTGTCCAGTCAGGGTTCATCAGCCAGGCACCGACGGCCATGTCCCAGAGGGGCTTGCTTCTTCCAGGAACGTCCGGGACCTGATCTCGATACAGTTGGTACAGGCAGTCTCCGATCTCACCTCGTCCTTTGACGTATCGCGCCATTTCGGGCTCGGTAGTACGCATCATCTCGGAGACCACGTACCCGACGACGTGAACTACGGGGACGCCGCTGTCGAACAGCACCCTGACCGCATGGACATCTTCGGTGAAGTTCATGTCGGCATACGAGCCAGATTCGTATGGTGACCCGCCCAATGGTATGACAACCACCCTTCTCACTATGTCGGGCTCGGTCAGGATCGCTGAGGCGACGTTGGTGACAGCGCCGAGGGCCAGAACGTACAGCAAGCCATCGCGATCGGCCATTGCACGAGCGACAAGATCCTCAACCGCCTCGCTCCGCACAGGTTGGTCAGGAGCATCCATGAACTCTGTCGATCCTCGAAGCGTAGCTCCTGTGAACTCTTTGAGCATCTTCTCCAAGACCCTGAGTATCTCCTGGTAGCTGAGCTCCATACCCTCGTCAGGCCCAGATGTTTCGGTCCAAGGGGCATGAAACGGGGCGGCGTAAATTGCCTCGACGTTGAGAACATCTGACAGCAGCGCGTGGACGATCGCGAACTGATCGTCTATTTCGTTGGCGGCGTCGGTGTCGATGACGACGTCACATCGGCCGGTTGGAGGTTGCAGCATTCGGACCAGTCTGGGTACGTCGATTCCGCCTGCCGGCATTGTTCCAGTATCTCCCGACACGGGTCGCCGGCACTTCCCTGCTGCTCCCGTTTTGCACTCCGCCGGCTTGACGATTATATCAGCGCTGGTTACGCTCGCGGATTGAATATACAATGGCGCCGCTCACACTTGGCAAGGGGTCCGACATGACGAAGATACTGGTGACGGGAGCAGCCGGGCAGATCGGTTCGGAGCTCGTCCCGGCGCTGCGGACGGAGTATGGAGGCGACAGCGTCGTAGCCGCCGGACACCGGACTCCGCTGCCGGATGACGTCCGCGATGGAGGACCGTCTATCACGCTCGACGTGACTGTGCAGGCCGACGTAGAAGCCGTAGTCCGTGACCTGGGCATCGAGGTTATCTACCACATGGGATCGATACTGTCCGCGCTCGCGGAAGCCAACCGGCAGACAGCGCACGCGGTCAACATAAACGGACTGTACAATGTTCTGGAAGCTGCGCTGTGCGCGGGTGTTAGCCAAGTCAACGTACCCAGCTCTATAGCCGCGTTTGGGCCGGACACGCCTGCCGTGGACACGCCAAACGAGACTCTCCAGCGTCCCAATACTCTCTACGGCATCTCGAAGGTCTTTGGCGAGCTGTTGGGCAACTACTACTTTGAGAAGCTGGGGCTGGACGTAAGGGGACTACGACTGCCCGGAATCATCAGCTGGAAGACGGAGCCGACGGCAGGAACTACCGACTACGCGGTGGCTATCTTCTACGGCGCGCTCAGGGAACGCGGGTATGAATGCTACCTGCGACCTGACACGCGGCTTCCGATGATGTACATGTCAGACTGCATCAAGGCCGTCGTCGATCTGGCTGAGGCCGACCTCTCTGACCTCACACACCACGCGGACTTCAACGTGGCAGCGATCAGCTTCACGCCAGAGGAGCTCGCGGCGGCGATTCAGAAGCGCATTCCAGAATTCGAGATCGAGTACAATATAGACCCGCTGCGACAGGGTATCGCGGACTCGTGGCCCGATTCGCTGGACGACTCCGCGGCCAGATACGAGTGGGGCTGGAGTCCAGCGTACGACCTCGACGCGATGGTGGACGACATGCTCGAAAATCTCTCGGTCAAGCTGGGAACAGAACCCGTGTGACAACACTTTCAGGAGGGTGTCAAATGAGACTCGAAGGCAAAGTAGCCCTGATTACCGGCGGCGCCCGAGGAATGGGAGCAGCCGAAGCCAAGCTGTTCTCAAGAGAGGGAGCCAAAGTCGTCATCGCCGACATACTGGAGGCGGAAGGACGCCAAACCGAGGCTGAGATCAATGAGACGGGCGGCGATGCGGTCTTCGTCACGCTCGACGTGACGAAGCAGTCTGACTGGGACGCGGCGGTCAGCAGAGCGGTCGAGCAGTTCGGCAAGCTGGACGTGATTGTCAACAACGCCGGAGTCGCCAGCAGGACGTCTATCGAGGAGACGACCGTCGAGGAGTGGGACCGAGTGATGGACATCAACGCCAAAGGCGTGTTCCTCGGCACCAAGGCCGCGATCAGCCAGATGAAGAGCCAGGGAACCGGAGGCTCGATCATCAACATCTCGTCCATCAGCGGCAACGTCGGACAGGATACGGTGGCCGCTGGCTACAATGCCTCCAAAGGCGCCGTGCGCATCTTCTCGAAGTCTGCGGCCATTCAGTACGCGGCGGACGGAATAAGGGTCAACACGATCCATCCAGGGCCTATCCAGACTCCGATGACCCAGACAGGCTGGGAGGGTGCGGAGACGTTTGGCGAGAACGATTACGTGGCGACTGACAACGCGCCGATGGGCAGGTACGGCAAACCCGAGGAGGTGGCGTACGGCGCGCTCTACCTCGCATCAGATGAATCGTCCTACGTAACAGGCGCCGAGCTTATCATCGATGGCGGCTACACCGCGCAGTAGCGGCAGATCGGGATGAATCAAGTCCCAGAGATCACTCTCGGAGAGCTGATCGAGAGGTACTCGGTCATTCTGTTCGACGCGTATGGCGTTCTGGCAAACTCTGACCTGGTGGCTCCGGGAGCGTCAGAGGCGATACGGCACCTCAACGAGACCGGGAAGCCGTACTTTGTGCTAACCAACGACGCATCCGTGCTGCCGGAGTCGAGGTCAGAGCGCTATGGGCGGCTGGGGCTTCCAATCGACGCATGGCGCATAATAACGTCAGGGGGACTGCTGCCCGCTTACTTCCGAGAGCACGGACTTGAGGGAATGCGGTGCGTCACACTCGGCACGGCTGACAGCGCGCGGTACGTCGAATCTGCGGGCGGTATCGTCGTGTCTTCTGAGGGCGATTTCGATGTATTAGTGATAGGCGATCAGAGCGGGTTCACGTTCCTCGAAACCACACGCGCCGCATTGAGCGGGCTGTTCAGGCTGATCGACGCAGGTCGTCCGCCGACGCTCGTTCTTCCAAATCCGGACCTGATATACCCGAGCGGCGACGGATTTGCGTTCGCCAGTGGCACGGTTGGCCGGATGTTCGAGGGGGCGCTTGCGCTGCGATACCCTAACCGGCCTGATCTGAGATTCGCCAGACTGGGCAAGCCGCATCCCGCGATATACGAGGAGGCGTATCGACGGAGCGGCACAATGGACATGGTAATGATCGGAGATACTCCCGACACTGACATCAGGGGCGCGAACAACTTTGGGATAGCGTCGGCTCTGACAGGGACCGGAGTATCGACCCAGGATGTTTCCCGGCTGCCCGCGTCGGATGTTCCCACTTACCTAATCCAGTCGCTGGCGCTCGGCGTTCAGTGAGCTAGTTCCGGGCGGTCTCCTCTATTTCCACGGGGTTGTAGCACGCCAGGGCGTGGCCGGGCTCGACCTCCACCAGCGCAGGCCGTGGACTCGTGCGACACTCGACCGTTGCCTTGGAGCAGCGATGCAAGAAGGGACACTGGTCTGGTGGATCGAGCATCTGGGGAGGCGCGCCGGTGAGCGGCCTGAGCTTCTGATTGACGGCATCCAGCCGCGGCAGAGACTGGAACAGTCCCCATGTGTACGGGTGCATGGGCCGCCTGTACAGGGTGGGAGTGTCGGCGTACTCCACCACATATCCGCCGTAGATGACAGCTACGTTTTCGGCCATCTGCGCGATCACTCCTAGATCGTGGGTGATTAGCATGATCGCAGTGCCGCTCTCCTGCCGCAGAACCCGCAGGCGCTGGAGCATTTCGGCCTGAAGCGTGACATCGAGGTTTGACGTGGGTTCGTCGGCGATCAGAACCCTGGGCTTGAGTGCGACTCCAATCGCCATCATCACTCGCTGCGCCATTCCTCCACTTAGCTGGAATGGGTAGCGGCCGAGCATCTGCTTCGCGTCCGGAATGCCCATGTTGGCGAGAAGCTCAGCGGTGACCTGCTGGGCCTCACGCTTGCTCATGGCCGTGTGTTCGAGCATGAGCTCCTCGACCTGGCTGCCGATGGTAATGACCGGGTTCAGCGCTGAGGCAGCATCCTGGAAGATCAGCGATATCTGCCGTCCCCTGACATGGCGCATCTCATCGTCGGTCATCTGCAGGAGGTCGCGACCTTCGTACATGATCCGGCCGGCGACTATCTGACCAGGATACGGGACGAGCCGCAGGACGGAGAGGGCGGTCATGGTCTTGCCCGATCCGCTCTCGCCAACTACACCGAGGACGCTGTCCTCCTCCAACGACAACGAGACACCGTTGACAGCCTTGACTATGCCTTCGTTGGTAGCGAAGTAGGTGTGAAGGTTGTTGACTTCAAGTATCGGGGCCATCGGCAGACCATACTCGTACTTATAGTAGTGGATAGCGTCAAGACTAGACAGACACGCCGGACAACACGGGACTTCGTGCCGTATCCAGCACTATGGGTCTGAACCGTCCCGCGCGCAGCTCGGTTATCAGGTCGTCGAGACAGGTGACGCGACGCTCGAACTCGGTGGCAAAGGTGCCGATGTCTTCCAGTTTGTGAGCATCGCTCGCGCCAGTTCCCGGAAGATCGAACCATTTCGCCAAGTCTCGGCTGAAGGCGTTCTCTTCCGCCAGGCCGCGTCCGTTCATTACCTCAACAGCGTTGACCATGTCGAACACATGGTTGCGCGACGCCCTTTCGAGCATCTCGAGATAAGATGATTCGCTGGTATGAGCGCCCTTTCGGTATGTCCTCCGGTATGGGTGCGCCACGACCATTGCGCCCTCCTCCCTGTCGAGCTTGTCCTTGACGAACGTCGCCCTGTGCATTCCGAAGATGTACTTGCGAAGGCCGTAAACAAGCAGGTGTCCCTCTTCTGTCGTGACCTCGCAGCCCGGAAGAACGAGGAAGTTGTGGCGCCTGGAGAGGTCATCGACCTCGCGATGATCCCAAAAGCCATCGTGGTCTGTAATACATACGCCGTCAAGACCGATACTCTTGGCCTGTTCGATCAGCTCATCGGCTTCGATGAAGCTGTCGACAGAAGTTGGATACGTGTGCGTGTGAATATCTATTATCAACTGGGTCTAGTAGCTCTCCGTGTGTCAAGGTCGATAGTAGAGTCTGTCACCAGCACATGCCCAAGTCAAGAGAAAATTGCACTTATGCAGTTTTCCCGGCTGAAGGATCAGCTCTCATCGATGCTGATGGACGTCACGACATCGCCGGGCGCACGCGCGGTGGCTGGATCCCTGGGAGAGATGGCGTTGACCACATCCATGCCCTCGACGACTTCTCCGAAGACCGCGTGTCGGCCATCGAGATGAGGTGTGGGCACGAACGTGATAAAGAACTGGCTGCCGTTTGTGTTCGGTCCGGCGTTTGCCATGGACAGAATTCCCGGACGGTCATGTTTCAGGTCGGGATGGAACTCGTCCCCAAAGCGATAGCCCGGTCCGCCGCGCCCGGTCCCTGTCGGGTCTCCTCCCTGAGCCATGAAGCCGGGTATCACGCGATGAAACGTCACGCCGTCATAAAACCCGTCCCTGGCCAGGAACACGAAGTTGTTGACCGTATTGGGGGCCTTGTCGGCGAACAGGCCAACCTTGAACTCTGATCCGTCTTCCATTACGAAAGTCGCGGTGTATGTTTTAGATGGATCTATGCTCATTGCCGGCGCTGAACTGTACTGCTGTGTCACGGATTCTCCTTTGCTGGTCTGGTCACTTTCGCGAATGTCTTCAAGCATCGAGGGAGTTTCGAGTGTCTCGGCTATTTGTCTGAACTCGAGCAGAGTGTCCTCGATCGTTGAGGCGAGATCGGTAAACGTGATGACGACGTAGCTCGAACCCGCAGACATCAGGTACTGGGCGACGCCTAGCTCAAGTTCTCCACCATCAGGGAGCGGCGCGGATACCGGGTAGACTATTTCCACGACATCTCGGCCACCGACGTGCAGCGGCCTAGTATTCACCCTGCCCGCATTCGGCAGGGCCGCCTGAATCTGCTGAACGCTGAGCGCGGCCAGCGCCTCCAGGTCGCTTGCCAGCTCGCTCTGCTCCATCAGAACCGTGAAGTTGGGAGCGAACTCGGAGTCCGTCGGACCTCCCTCGCGGTAGCCAAACAGCTTAAAGCTAACCTGGTCACCAAGTCTGCTGAGCTGGAGCGCGAGATTCTCAGGCAGATCCGAGCCGCTGTCTTCAGACTTGGACAGGAGGTTTTCAATGCTCTCCGCGCTAAGTTCCGCAACCGTCCAGGACGGGGGAACGGAGATGCCAATAGAGCCGTCGGGCAGCTCGTAGCTGGTCCAGCCACTTTCAAGGGGGACCTCGATTAAGGGGACAGCCATCGGTGGTGAGGAGTCTTCGATATCGGGAGGTTTGATCACAACCGGTTCGTTGAAGTTCGAAAAAGCGATAACAGCGTCCAATTCGATGTCACCGGACAGAGCATCCAAGGGGGTGGGAGACGCCGCCCCACCCTGCTCGTCCTCAACAGAGAAACTGCCGCTGATCTCCAGCCTGCGCAAAAGGCTGTCTTCGACATCTATCCACAGGTCAATACTCATTGCCCCCAGCTCAGAGTCCACGGCATCCGAAGCCTGATCACCGACGGAGTAGGACAGTCGATAAGCTGATACGCCGTCGACCTCCTCAGGTCCGGAGATAGTCCCGGAGTCGTTTTTAGATAGTCCGCGGAAGTCGTAGAGCGCACCGGAGTCGTCAAAGTCGATCAGCTGATCTGGACTGATAAAGGGCAGAAGGTCCAAACCTCCACCTTTGGACCACTCTCCTGTTTGGTAATCAGTGAAGTAGAAGTCATCCCCGATCGATACGAACATCACCTCAGTCTTGAAGAACCCAAAGTCAATGGAAGATACGCCTTTGGACCGACGCGGAGATGCGTAATCGACAGTCGCGCTCACCGGGATCTCAAGCGTTAGTCCGCTGGAACCGACCGTGAGGCTGGCGTCCATTGTTACCCGGTAGCTGTCCAGCTCAGACATCGCCGCGGCGCTGGCATCGAGCAGGTCGGCAGGGTCGGCCGTAGAGACCGCGACGACTGTGGGAGACGGCGTCGATGTGGGTCTCGGTGTAGGCTCCGGCGTCGATGTAGGCACCACAGTTGGAGTCGGCGCGGGCGTAGGGGTCGCCAAAGGAGTGGATGTGGGAACAGGCGAAGGATGTGGAGTCGGCGGCGCAGGCGTGGGCGCAGCAGCAGGCGAAGGATGCGGAGTCGGCAGCGCGGGCGTGGGCGCTGTAGTAGGCGCTATCACCAACGCTGGTGCGGGCTGGCGAGGTGTCGGCGCCGGAGCAGGATCAGGTTCGGAGTCGCCACAGGCAGCTAGTCCGACGAGCAGGAAGCACGCAAGAGCCACGGTGGCAGCCATTGTGGCTACTCTGGCTGGCATGGGGATATCGGCGTTCACGGTCGAGGTTAGGCCAGCGCGCCAACGCAGGTCGGGGCGGCAGCGCCGCAATGACATTGCCGCCCCAATCATAGTCGATGGGCTTTAGACTGGATGAGCAGACTCAGCGCCGTACCCTTACAGAACGTGGTAGAGGAGCAGGTGCTCCCGGAGCACGTCATTCGCGAAGTCGTTCTCGACATCGCGCCAGACAGAGTGGATGTGGTTCGCCCCATTCTGCCTGTTGTCGAACTCGACGACGAAGTTGCCTCCGTGGATGCGGTAGTAGTGCTCCTTGCCCTGCACGGTCGGTCCGCCCCAGGCCCAGTGAAGGCCGTCGAATCCCTCGGATTCGAGGCGGTCCCACTTGTCCTTGGCCATGTCACTTCGCACCTGGTTGACGTACACCTTGACCAGGCTGCGCAGGATCTCCTTTTGGGTGTCGTTCATCTTCGACGCTGGGAGGCCCTCCTCGGGCGGCAGAGATACTCGCGAGGCGTTGTACGTGAGGATGTCATACGGCGCTTCCCCGTAGATCGTCGCCGTAGAAGTCTGGCCCTTGTCCAAGCTGCTCATCAGCTCGTATGCCAAGTCCTCGCGCTGGTCGAGGATGCGCAATCCCTTCTTGGGTCCCTTGCGAACCTCGGCGGGGTTGGCTCCGAAGAAGAACGGGGTCATGGAGATGAACTTGTCGCCCCACAGGCTGAAGTTCAGGGAGATATGGTGGCCTTCGACTCGCCAGCCCCAGGGTTCGCTGTCGCTACCCGGATCGCCGAAGACCGTCCAGTAGTATAGGTCAGGATCTCGGACGAAGCTCGTGATTCCGGCCTCTTTCTCCAATGGGCCGAGGACGGACTCGTGCTCGATAATGAGCTTGGCCTTATCGAACGAGTCCTCGGTCAGCCCGGTCTCCATAAGCGAGTACGCGAGCTGGCGCTGGTCGTCGTCCATGTCCCTGAGCGGCAGACCGTGTCTGTTGACAGGCGGGTAGTACCAGAAGATGCGCTCGCCGTCCATATACTCATATACGGTCTTGTCGCGCTGGTCTCCGCTGAGGCTCTCAACGAACTTCTTGGCGGCCTTTGTCATACCAGCGGCCGACCCATGCTTGTGTGCGGTTGTCATCCGGTTACCTCCTCACATGGTGGGGCTGACAGGGATGGGTATCAGTACTTTTCACCCTCACCCCAGCCCT